>DASTCR010000157.1:0-4166 GCA_035710925.1 Nitrososphaeraceae archaeon
GGTATTGGACTGGGGTCATCGGCAGCATCTTGCGTCGCAACCGTTGCCGCTGTGGGATCTCTTTTTCTAAAGCGAGATAGGCATTGGATATTTAAGAGGGCGCATCAAGCGGAAAGACTTATTCACAAAAGCTCCTCGGGCGGAGATTGCTATGTTTCAACATTTGGGGGTCTAATTTATTACGTAACCAACGGAAAAAACAGAAAAATTAAAACAAGAAGAAGTGTGTCTTTGATATTGGTAAATACCGGTATCAAACATTCGACCAAGGCACTTGTGTCACTTGTAGAAAATTTTCGAAATCAAAATACTTCCTTATTTGACGATTTAGCAAACTCTGCTACTCACATATGTGATCAAGCAGCTTTGGCGTTAACTGAGGACAATCCAGTCAAGTTAGGAAGACTGATGAGCAGAAACCACAGACTTTTGGAAACCCTTGGTGTATCCACTGTAGAAACCGATAACCTAGTTAGATATTGCTTAGATAGTGGAGCATATGGAGCAAAGCTCACAGGAGCAGGCGGCGGGGGAAGCGTAATTGCACTGGTACCAGATGAATGTAAGACAGAGTTTGAACATAAATTGCTCAAAAAATACTCGTACCAGTATATTCCAGTTCAGATCAAATCATATGGGCTTTTGAAATACTAAACTTTAAAATTAATCAGGATTAAGCCCTTCAAGTATGAAACCATATGAAAAGAAAATTAGCATTAATTAAGATGGGAGGATCAGTTGTAACTTTCAAAGACAGACCTCTGTCTGCAAATAACGCTGCAATAAATGGAATTGCACGAGCGATAAGTTCACTTAAGGAAATTCCCATAATCCTGGTGCATGGGGGAGGTTCCTTTGGTCACTACTGGTCGGTAAGGTACGGTATGCATACAAGGCCTGCCCGCTATGACGTTCATGGAATATCAATTGTGCATCAATCGATGATAGCCTTAAATCAGATCATAATTGGTTCTATGATAAAAAATGGGGTGAACCCGTATACCATTTGTGTGATGTCTTTGACAAACCACAATATACCGCTTAAAGCGAAGATTGACCAGATCTATGCTATGGCACGGACGGGGATCGTGCCTATAACTTTTGGTGATGTTATTCATACATGCGACGGAAAGTATTCTATTCTTTCGGGAGATGTAATAATGACTTTTATTGCCAAAATATTGAATCCTTCAAAAGTGATCTTTGCTGTAAATACCGATGGAATATACAGAAGTATGGAAGAAAGAGAGACAATCCAAGAGGTATCAGGTTCCGAGGTCTTAGCAGGGACATCTGGGATCGCACAAGAACAGGACCCCGCCGACATTACAGGTGGAATGCGCAGAAAGGTGGAAGAAGCATTAAAGATTTCGTCAACAGGAGTAGAAGTGATGATTGTTAACGGACTAAAGCCTGAAAGAGTAATTCAGGCCGTGCAGCGCGGGCCAGAGAATTTTGAGGGCACAGTCGTTAGGGCTCGAAGTCTGGGGTCTGGGAGATTGAGACGATGAGGAAGAGGTCTTTCTCTCACGTGTCGGAAATTGAAAGCATAAAAAATAGGAAAAAGGATGGAATAGCGATACCTCTTAAACGAGGAGCGCAAGCGAAAACATCATCAACATATCTCGAATACGTCAGATTTGTTCACAATGCGTTACCAGAACTTGACTACTCGGATGTTGATACCTCATCTTTTTTCTTGAATCGAACGTTTTCTGCTCCCCTCATTATTGATTCTATGACAGGAGGAACTCCAGAAGCTAGAAAAATCAATGAGAGGTTAGGTAAACTTGCACAAGATCACAATATACCGATGGGTTTAGGCAGTCAGCGAGCTGGTCTCAAAAATGAGGAACTTGCAGCAACATATTCTATTGCGAGAAAAAATGCTCCTGATGCATTTCTCATAGCAAATATTGGTGGAGCTCAGCTCTCCAAGGGACTTACTATGGCTGAAGTCAAGAATATTATCGAAATGATTCAAGCGGACGCCATCGTAATCCATCTTAATCCATTACAAGAGCTCATTCAACCTGAGGGCGAACCACAGTATACTGGGGTGCTTGCAAAAATAGTTGAACTTGTCACAGAAATTGACCTGCCTGTTATGGTCAAGGAGGTGGGTGCTGGGATTTCGCCAGAGGTGGCAATTAGATTGGAGACGGCGGGAGTCTCTGCAATCAATATAGCTGGTTCTGGCGGAACTAGCTGGGCAGGTGTTGAGAAAATAAGGGCAGTCGCTGCGAAAAATAAGATAAAGATTCATCTTGGTGAATTATTTTGGGATTGGGGAATACCTACGGCTATTAGTCTGATCGAAGTCAAGAGAGCCGTAAAGAAGACCCCCATAGTCGCATCTGGAGGCTTGCGCAATGGGCTTGAGGTCGCCAAATGTATTGCTTTGGGAGCAGATATGTGCGCAATGGCTTATCCTTTTCTGAAGGCTGCGGCCCAATCAACGGACAGCGTGTTCCGGTACATGAACTTAATCTTGGCTGAACTTAAAGGTACAATGTTTCTTCTCGGTTCTAGAAACATTGAGATGTTAAGGGGGTCAAAGTATAAGATAACAGGAGCTCTAGCAGATGAGGTCAATGAGGAATGAACCTAAAAACCATACGAAACGATTTGGAAAATACTGCCGGACGGGTAAATGAATTTATTCTGTCTTACCTTGAGGGGAGTCCGAAGGAACTCTATTCCGCATCAGGTCACTATATCTCAAGTGGAGGCAAGAGACTCCGGCCGTTTATTGTGTTGAAATCCTGTGAACTTTTTGGAGGAAAATCAGCAAAAGCTATGCCGGCTGCAGCAGCAGTGGAACTCGTACATAATTTTTCTCTCGTTCATGACGATATTATGGATAATGACAACATGCGGCATAACGTTCCTACTGTACACTCCTCTTACGGGATACCGTTGGCTATTTTAGCTGGTGATATTCTTTTTTCAAAGGCATTTCAGCTGTTATCAGTAGTAGGACTGAAAGAAGGCATAAGCGATAAATCCATATCTGAAATGGTAAGCAGACTGTCAACAGCCTGCATTAACGTATGTGAAGGACAGGCCTTAGATATGAATATGACATATGAAAATGAAAAGTCTTATTCTCAAGCAGACTATATCAGAATGATAGAAAAGAAAACTGCGTCGTTGTTCGAACTTTCATGTTCACTCGGTGTCTTATCAGCAAATACCCACTCGAAATCTGATCTTGATAGATTATCTGTTTTTGGGAGGAATACCGGCATTGCATTTCAGTTAGTTGATGATCTCATTGGAATATCAGGAGATCCAAAGGTAACGGGAAAAGCGGTGGGAAACGACATAAGAGAAGGAAAGAAAACTTACCCAATAGTACTGGTGCTAAAAAAAGCGGATCCGCGGGAAAGAATTAAGATCTTAAGAGTTTTCGGTTCTAAAAACACGGACGATGGGGAACTTGAGGAAGCTATAAGCATTATATCAGATCTGGGAATTGAGGAGGAAATCAGAACCCTAGCAGAGTCGTACATCTCGCAGGCTTTGAAAACATTGGATGTCTATGATGATTCAGAGCCAAAAAAAGCACTTCAAACAACTGCAAATTTCATTGCTAGGCGGAGTTTATAACGCAAATGATTCTAGATCAACGATCGGTCGAATCAATAAAGGTGGTTGCTCTTCAAAATGCAGTGGAACATGATGGCAAGGCAAAAGCTGAATCTGTAACTGGAAAAGTAGCTGCATCTAATCCAGAATTTCGTTCTAATTTGAAAAATATTCTCCCAACAATTAGAGAAACTGTTATGGAAATTAATGCTTTATCCTTAGCTGAACAAAAGTTACTGCTTGAGAAATTAAGGGAATCAATAGTCACTTACACAGTCGATCCAACTAAGTCATTGCACAGAAGTTCTTCCCCTGTACTTCCTGAATTGTTAAATGCATCTTACGGAAGTGTGATTACAAGGTTTCCCCCTGAACCGAACGGGTATCCTCACATCGGACATGCCAAAGCTGCATTAATTGACGAATATTACGCCCGAACATACGGTGGAAAGCTGATTCTACGTTTTGACGATACTAATCCATTAAATGAAAAACCAGAATACTATGAATCATTTATCCTTGCACTTGAGTGGCTCAATGTCAAACCCGATATAGTTAAGAATACTTCTGATGAT
>DASTCR010000158.1:0-4837 GCA_035710925.1 Nitrososphaeraceae archaeon
CTTCTCCCGCCAGGCTTCCTAGTAGTATCGTGCGGAACAGGTGTAACGTCATCAATCCTTCCTATTCTAAAACCCGCTCTAGCAAGCGCCCTAATTGCCGCTTGTGCTCCCGGGCCGGGGATCCTTGGGCCTACTCCACCGACCGCCCTCACTCGAATATGAAGCGCGGTAATTCCTTTTGATTTCGCAACGTCTGCGGCCGCTACTGCGGACTTCATTGCCGCATAAGGGGAGGACTCGTATCTGTCAGCCGTGACGTGTCGTCCGCCTGAGCTAAATGAGATTGTTTCTGCCCCACTAATATCGGTAATATGAACTAAAGTGTTATTATAGCTACTTAGAATGTGTGCAACTCCCCATTTGTATTGCGTGACATCTTCTATGTTTGACATTGACCCGTGGTAAAATTCGGTTATTATGGGTTACATATTAATCTTGAGAGTCAATGGTCAGACTTTTGATTTATTTTGGAAATGAAGATAGCCCCTATTGTCTAGAAGCGAGAGTTCTTTTTTTAATTTATGCTTGCTTGTGATGAATACCTTTCCTGTTCCACTGGTTGCTTTGCCTATTACAATTAATTTTAGCTTTTGCTTTCTTGCCATATTCTCCGCCCTTTTCAAATTCTGTCTCGACACCGTTGCTACTATATGAAATTCTTCTCCACCATGAAAAATCAATTCATGGAAATCCAGAAATTTATTTTCAGTTACAAACTGCATGATACCTCTTGCCGTAGGGGTTATGCTTACAAAAAAATCGACTTTGCTCCGCGAAGCTAGTTCATAGAGTGAAATTGCAAGACCGTCGCTAGAATCGATAGAAGAAGACAAATACCTAGCCAGTAATGTTCCAAACTTTTGTTGAGGCTTTGGACTCATAACAGAGGAAATAGCCCTATTCCTAAACATCTCTCTGGCGCCAGCGCCTCGTGTCAGGATTTTCAAGCCTGCAGACGGGTATCCAAAGGTTCCCGACACAATTATATAATCTCCCGGCTTAGCACCATTTCTGGCAGGAATGTTACCGCTTTTAGAAAATCCGATCAGAGCGCACCCTATGATTAGCTCGCTAGCTTCATTTGTGTCGCCGCCTATAAATTCGATTCCAAACTCTCTTGATGACTTCTTGAATCCATTTACCAGTTCCAAAAGATCATCCTTTGAGTAGCCAGCCGGAATACCTAGAGAAATCATCGACATATATGGCGGTTTGATCCCTTTTGCCGCTAGATCACTTACACAAGAGACAATGCTCTTTCGCGCTATTTGCCAAGCTTTCATCCCCGGAGGGACATCGGTGCTTTCTACCAGCGTGTCACATTTGAATATTAGTTCCATTCCCCTACTCACGCTCCTTGCCGGCGAGATTATTGACACATCATCTTCTCCAATAGGCTTCGCCGTATAATATTGTCTGCTACGAAAACCCCCGGTAATCCTGCGGTTAGATCTTCTAAAGTTATTGACAAATATGTCTACAATTTGTTTTTCATTTAAACTCGTCATGAATGGATCGAACCTTGTCGACTATTTTTTGATACAGCACTTGTGTTTCAGATGCTCTTGATTCTACTGAGACCCGGATAGCATGTTCTGTATTTGACGGCCTCACCAATGCCCACGAGTCATCATCTATGATAGCCTTAATCCCATCTATGGTTAGGATTTCTGAGGAATCTCTCTTAAGGATATCAATTAATTTTTCAATGACATTTCTGTGCTGGTCGGAATGTAGGGCTATTTTCGTCCTTATCTGTGCATAATGACGCCCAAATTCTACGCAGTCGTTTATCAATGTGGGGTCTAGTGAGGAGATTATTGCACTTGCCAGAAACCCATCTCTACACATATTAAATTTTGGCATAATAAATCCAGCGCTACTTCCCTCCCCTCCAGCATCTGCTTCGACTTCGAGCATCTTACTAACAACATTGGACTCGCCTACTTTAGAAAAGTCGAACCTGACTGATGCTGGACCATGGCTCTTCGCAAATTTCTCTATTGATATGCTGGTGTCTATACTAGTGACAAACTTTTTCATTCCTAGGTTCAGTGCACTTGCCACGCAAAGTAATAGGGTAGTGTCTGGAGTTAACTTCCCACCTGTTTTGTCTACCGCCACAAGCCTGTCCCCATCTAGGTCAAATGCAAATCCAAAGTCTAGTCCATTAGTCACGACCAAGTCTGCTAGGTCATTTAGGCCATCTATAGTGGGGTCAGTTCCTCTTGAAGACATCCCATAAGTGTCATTGATACTGTAAAACCTGTGTCCAAGATTTTTGAATAATATGTTAACAAATCCGCAGGTAGCCCCTCCTCCAGGATCAAGACCTACTTTGATATGCTTGGTTGGGTCTCTCGAGGCTTTTGTTATTTCGACTACCTCATCTACGTAATTTGAAACAGTTTGGTAAGATTCACCGAAGTCAGAAGTTTTCTTCTTATCTTTGGTCATAGTGTAATTAAGCATATTTTGCAGTTCATTCTCAAAGATTCCTCTTCCCTCTAAGACAAACTTTAATCCGTTCCATTCAAGTGGGTTATGGGACGCAGTCACTATACATCCTCCATAATACCTCCTTGACTCCCGAAATACCATCGGCGTAGGAGCTATGTTCAGGTCATGCACTTCCACCCCTTCTAGCATGAGTGCTGCAGTGACTGTCTCAGCAATGATTGCGCTGGAGGGTCGGGTATCTCTTCCAATTATACAACTCTTTCCTCGACCAACCAGCGACTGTGCAAATAATCTGCCATACTTGATGATCTCATACAGGCTTAGGTCGCTACAACCGTAGATACCTCTGATACCAGAGATTGATATCTTCACAATCGAAGTTACAAAGGCCCAATTATTAATTATGTGCTATCTACAAGGTTTACGTTTCGACGCGATTTAACAAATAATCTGTTTGTTACTTAGTCCTACATGAAGAATTAAATAAAGAACCATAAATTTTCATTCAATACTCCAATGAAGAAAGTTGCCCTAGTAGCTCAGCCTGGTAGAGCGAAGGTTTCGTAAACCTTAGGTCCCGGTTTCAAATACCGGCTAGGGCTTCCACCATGAGCCATCAATTTTTGGGGTCGTTAATTGGTGAGCCTGTGGATGCTTTTAGCCTTGTATCATCCATCAGGAGAGAGACGTATGTTTTCTGAGCGATTTACAGATATTTCTTATGGTAACTTCTGTAACTCCAGCAGCTTCGGCAAGTCCTTTCTGTCTTATGCGATCATCATCTTTCGTAGCAATGCTCGCCAAGTATAGAACCGAAGCAGCAAACCCCATTGGGTTCTTCCCAGCTGATAGTACAATCTCATCCTTGGTAATGGCACTCATAAATTTGATTGCCTGACGTTTTGTTTTATCGCTGAGGTTCACTCTGTTGGCAATTCTGATAATACAACTGGTAGGATCTACAATAGGAATCTTGATATCAAGTTCGAATACGAGCATTCTGTAATTCCTGGCTATATCCTTACGCTTTATGTTACTAATTGTTGCTATCTCTTTTAGAGTACGAGGCGCTCCCATATCTCTACACGCGATATACATGGCTGCTGTCAAGACTCCTGCGATTGTCTTGCCTCTGGGCAGATGCTTTTCGTATGCCTTCCTATAGATGTATGCAGTTTTCTCGACTATCGCATATGATAGACCCAGCTTGTCCTTCAGTGTATCAAGATGTTGGAAAGCTTGCCGGAGATTTCTGTCCTCAGAACTATGAACCTGTATCCGAGAATCCCATGTTCGGAGTCTTTCTATGGTGGATCTCATAGATACATCCAAATTCTGTCCGCCTGCATCCCTGTTAGCCTTACCTATAACCGTGGAAAGTCCCATGTCGTGAACTGCTAGGGAAGTTGGAGATCCTGTTCTTGCTTTCTCATTTTTTTCTTCGATAGTAAATGCCCTCCACTCGGGACTTGCTGTATCTTGAGCCTTGTCGGTTATGACCATTCCACAATTACCGCATATTATCTCTCCAGATTCAGGATCAGTAATGACATCTTGGTCTTTGAAACATAAATGGCATGTCAAGGGAGGCGCGCTAGGTTGCATTGATACAGAAGACTTCCTATTTTATAGGTGTAGAAGTCCTTATAAAAGGTACGGGTCGACAAGTCTGGGAAACATTTAATGGAGCAAAATGAAAACAACTAGTTCTCATATAGGGTTTCGCATAGACTCGCGATAAGCTCACGTGAAGTCAAAACACTAAAAATCTTATCTTTCGTCCTATCCTCATCTCCTCATCTACTAAATAGATTCTCAGTATGAACTTTATCTTCTCTTCATAGTACAACGCATTTCAGAGAGGTGCTATGTTCTTCATCGAATCCGTCATGCTAGGTAGCCACATAATTTAAATTAAACCCATCAACGGCAAGACGACAGAGTGGATGCATTAAATTTTAGGTATATCTGAAGCGCAATAAATTAGTCAGTGCTTTATATTTTTAAAACGTGATTAACGCCAAAATTTCATGTTGTTATTAGCAAGCTGGAGAATTATAGGTCGTCTATAGGATACTTTGATAGACAGGAGGTGCACTCATAAATCTCTTTTCCCACAGGACCTGACACATTAAATCTGACAATTGTAGTACACTTAGGACACTTTCCTTGCGTTGATCGAGTCTTTCTTTGTGGCTTCATGGTTTTTCTTCTTCGACCGCCCATTACTGTTCATATGGGATTTGCCGCACAGTTTTATAAATCTCCCCGACGATTGGCTTCTGAAGGACCCTTTCGCGAGAGGTGGCTTGAATGGCCTATTGTCATCAGTATAACCAGCGAGTATATTTTTCAACAATCTCTCAGATCTTGGGCG
>DASTCR010000159.1:0-5600 GCA_035710925.1 Nitrososphaeraceae archaeon
CATGACTTGGTCCGTATATTCTGATTTTTTCTGATCTTTTCTCTGTTAGTTGACAATCACTACAATGCGGTCTGCTCCAGAAAGACTCGAGGGGTATATCGCATGACTAAGTGCCTTATTTGATATTTCCTTTCCATCATCAGGTGCTAATATCTCCCTAAATGATGGAATACCTGATTGAGAGATATTATAATCGATATCGCATAATCCTGTCGATTCTGTTAAGTTATCTCGCCTTACATTTTCCACATAGGAAGAGGAAGTTGCATTTTCATACTTGCTCACGCGACCCTTTATACAATAAAATATTGGTTCGATGTTTTGTCCCTCAAATTGGTAGCAACTCCTAGTTTTTTTCCCTTCATTTGGGTTGAAAAGTCATCTATGTCATTATCGTAGAAAGAATTTGCAAAATTGTATTCAGCATAAATGTAATATAATAATCGTTAAATATTACGCAACTATAATATTGATAATTCGAACATGGCCGAGAATAATTCCACATACACGGGAAGAAATAGGAATGTTTCGAAGACCAAATCGAATAATAAGGATTCAAAAATTAACAATAAGAGTACTGATAACAAGGAGCATATAGAGGCCATAGTAGTGGATGACGACATTGATATTTGTGATTTGACGAGGATGGCGCTGGAGAGAGAGGGCTTCGATGTCCATGGTTTTACCGATCCGATTTTAGCTCTCGAACATTTTAGGGTGAATTGTGACAGTTGCAACATTGTGATTTCTGACCTAAGAATGCCTGCCATGAATGGAATCGAGTTTCTGCAAAATATAAAAAAGGTGAAACCTACGACAAAGGTGTTATTAATGTCAGCATTTGCCGTAGAGGGAGATCCAGAATATGCTCGACTTTTTGAGCAGACGAAAATTAATGGCTTTATACAAAAGCCCGTGTCTATGAGGCACCTGACTCGGACTATAAAATCTCATATCAATCAAAAGTAAATCCGTAAATTAATTTTACCTGGATATTTCTGTCCGTTGAGTGATACGTTATTAATCGATGGTGTACACTTTATTCATGATTTCTCGCGATGGCCAAAGCCAAAGCACCAGATATTTTCTCTGGCAATGCCATGGACATTGCACAGAAATTATATGAATCAGAAGGGGGATCTCATTTTCTTGTATTGTATCACGACTTGGTCACCTACAGAGAAATGTATTCTTATTACATTAAGGCCGCTTTGAGTAATAATGAAATTGTTCTGGTCCTACCATTTTATGAAACCATTGATAGTGTAAGACAGATATTATCAGAAGATAGTGCATGTATTGATGTAAGAAAAAGAGAAAAAGAGCAGTCCCTTTTAATAATTGACGGTTTAGAGGGTTATTTTGGTTTGCCAAATGGCCTAATGTCATTTACAAAACAACTAGAGGAGTATGCTAAAACATCAGGTAAGAATTGTGTTTCAATAATAGGTGATATGGGTCCCTTTTTTTACAACCGTAAGAAAGATAATCTTATTGGATGGGAATTAGAGTTGCCTTTCAGATATCATCCGAGTATGAAAGGTTTTTGTGTATATCACGAAAAGGATTTTCACAGAAGGCTTCCGGAGAATGAGAGAGAGTTGCTGCTTGGACATCATGAGCAGGTCCTAGATTTGGCGGCTTAGTTTACACAGACTCACAACACAAAAATCCTCTTTGTAGAGTAACATCAATAGACTCTACTAATGGAGTCGGCGTAAAACTGGATTATGACAAAGAAAAATATAAAGAGATGATACTTGATGCAGCAGAAACGGTCCTAGGATATTTTGGTTTTGATAGAAGTGTCTATGGAAATAAGAAAAATATTGGACCAAGAAAATGGAGATGGTTGCAAGAACTGAGACAAGAAAGAGAGAATGATATATGATCAGAGGTTATTTAGCACCTAATTCGATCACCGTACTCTACTCAGTAACGTTCAGAGTCTTCTTCTAAAAAATTTAAATAATTTTCTCACTTAAAAATACTGAGATAGGAATAATCTCGACTTATTTACTAATAGTTATGTTATTTGTAGCCATTGTCCCCTTTGGAACTCCTGCAGCACAACAAGGTGGGAACTTTGTGGTATCGGTTGCTGGAACTGCTGTTGGTTCAATTCCTCATCAAATTGATCTTAAGATAACCCAACTTCCTGGAGGGCAACTGAGTCAGGTTACGGATTTCATCGTCGGTCCTGAGAATGTTGTTCAGGTCAAGCAAGGCGAAAACTTAATTGTGTCGACAAGCCCAGACCTGAGAACTCATCAGGTAACAGTCAGGAACATTGTCTAGAGCTGTAGAAGGAAGAGACACATGATTACAAATTCTGGGGCTCCAGTCATACCCAGTCATGATAGTTCTGAAGTTCAGAAAGACGACCGTCAGAATAGTTACAAAATAAGAAAAGAAATTAATTTAAATTTAAAAGTCATCAATATGTTAGTCGTAATTCTGTCTTATTTTCGGTCCAGCACGATACAAATAAACCCTAATCAACCTCGGACCGATTCTGATGGAATTTTTAATGCTATAGAATAGCTAGTCATTGTTATCCTACTCCTGCAACCGGTTTAGAATGGCCAGGTTCGCTGTGTTCAAATCTCTGATGAGAATCTAATGTTTCAGCACTGTCAAATGGTTTGTCGCATATATTACATCGATACTGTTTGCTTGGTCTATTTTTGGATGAAGATGAAGCAGCAGTCTCTGGCATTATTATTAGTAATATGTAGTGGATTGCTTATATGTTTTAATATCAGAGTCAAAGCCACATTAACATATAGTTCTGAAACTAATAACAGAGAACAATGATTCAGAACACTTTAGCATTGTTGTTATTATTCGATAGTGATGAATTGTTTATTGTGGTTAGTGATCTATTCCAGCGGCGAGGGAATGGAGAAGAACAAGGAAAAATAAAAAGAACTCCTTTATACGACACAAATCTTGTGTTACCCGTAACTGATTTAGCGAACCCCATTATGCAAATTCGTTACACGATAGGAACTAGAATCTTTACCAAAAATGCAATCTAGAGATAATAAGCGAATAGAAGAAAAGAGAGATCTGGAGTTAGAAAACATTGTGGGTAATTTGCTTATCGCAGAGTATCAAATTGATAAACTACGAACTCGATTAGCTGATTTAGTTGATGGTTTTCGGCCAAAAATGAGATTCAACAAAGTATCCACACATGTTTTCAAACATAATGACAAGTGGTATAAAATATCGCTTAGAATAGATGAAACCAATGTTACTCCTAGCAGAGACAACTTGGGACAGAACAATAACAATAACAATAACAATTCTCTAAATCTATAATAAGAGATTCGTGTATATACTATCTTAATTGTCAATGGCAGAGACCTCAATTTTTAGCTTTAAATATATCGAATCAGGTGGACTTACTGCTCGCTACTTATTGATTTCACTTGATTCAAATACGAATACCTTACACTATTCCACTGATGCTAGCGGTGCTATCACTTCAGAGAAACCAGTCTCAGACTCTGATCTAAAGGATTTAAAAGATGCAATAACAAGAGAAGAATTCTTTCAGACGCAAACCACATATTCCCCCAAAGAAAACGAGGCCTACGTCGCTTCTAATCTTTCAATTACAATGGGTGACAAAGTACATACGACAACATGGGCTAATACCTCAGAAGGGGTACCTGAAGGATTAAAAAGAATCAGAGATGAAATTAAAAAATTGATTGTTGATAAAAAGTAGTAGTATATACAAACACTTTAGATTCACTGCAAATTAGGGTATAATGACGATATGACCGGGAAGACTTTAAAAACAAACAATCTGTAAATACTTACTCTATATTGCAATTTATAATGGGAAAGTTCAACTGCTCAAGGTTTAGATAATGTAGGTAAGCAATATGTTAGAGGAGATTGTCGAGAATTTAGAAAATGGATGGATGGAAATTGTTGATGCAGACTCATTTGGCTTAAATTAACCAACGTCAGAGTCAAGCTAATTAGTTCTTTTTGTTCTTTATTAGTGTTCCATTGCTGGGAATTCATGTATCAATTGTTGTATCGACATTATGATGCTGCTGACAGCTTGACTGACTTAATATGATGCTCGTCTCCCTATACTGACAAGTAAATCATTAATAATAGTATGTGCATAAATCATTGAGATAATGGCGACTAAGAAAAAATCAAGTAAAAAAGGACTTGCATCCGCTAGTAGGAAAACAAAATCAAGAGTAGCAAAGAAAGGCGGCAAGTCATAAGAGAAGAGAAAGAAGACAAGACAACTGCAACATAAAAAGAGAAGCGGCAATCAATTAACTTATCCTTCTTTCTTTCTCTCTTTTTTATATAATTCATCAGAAATTTGTAGGTAACAATATTGATGAAGATACAAGACAAATGGTGACTAGATTTAAGGCAGATTTTTCGATTTTCCTCTTCACTTAATTATGTCCACTATTGGATTACTATTTTCGTTATACAAACATGAAAATCAGTGTCATACTGTTCTCTTCTCTTGTAGCTAAGTTCAATCGTTGAATTAGCTTTATCAACAAATTGGATGGAATAGACTTCTATATGGACATATAGGACTACGTATGTTATACTCTATGCTTCTCTAATTCTGCAATGGTAAGTTTCAAAAATACCTCTGCGCCGTTATATCCATCAATTTGCGATTTAGATATTTTGAATTCTTTCCGTGCACCGTCGGTTATGATTACTACAGAGTCACCATCTATAGCATCGACATTTCCAGCATCTTGCCCATCACTAGACCTCACATTCTTGTGAACGATTCTATCCCAGTCCAATACCGCTGGCTCGGACATGCTTATATTTATCATAATAAATATATAAAATTTATTATAACTAGCGGATATGGCCATATATTTTCTGATATTTTAGATATATTTCTACAATAGCCTTATCTTCTATTCGAATTTGGTGTAAATCATAGATATTTATTTACTGATGAACATATGGTTATTCAATTTCTCACGGCTTGCACATTAACGATTCAAGGTTAAGTAATTCGAAATTTCTCTAACAGAAAACAATAACTAGACCGGAAGAATTAGTGGACCTTCATTCAGATGGTATTCTCAGCGAACATACCTTGGAAAGGTATGTGGAAACTGATACTGTACAGATAGTTGGTTGATCAGTAACCTAAGCTTTCTTAATACTTCTTTATCCTTCATCTCTTCTCCTATTTTAATGGGTAAAATGATACCACTGGCATGAATATATAGAAGATTTGCTATAATATAATTAGATTGGTACGACAAAACAGTTATCCTCTGAAAGATTGGCATTTTGAACATATGCAAAAAACCATTGTAAAGTTTGTTTCCGGTCTATCAGAGCTTGAGAGCGGTTCCTCATGGAAAAGAAAACAGCATAAGAAATATTCTGGTAATATAGGATATGTCCGCAGGAATATACAATTTGATATAAAACATGGTGTTACAAGAGAAGAGGTCATTGCATTTCTTGACAAAGTCCGAAATGATTCTTCATATTCCAATGTTCGAGAGAATGTGGGTAGCAAAGAAAGATTAGAGCAATTGCAGATCGAAAAATAACTGTCATAACAA
>DASTCR010000160.1:0-2998 GCA_035710925.1 Nitrososphaeraceae archaeon
AGCAGACCACTGAAATACTATTGCATGAGCTGCGGAAAAGAACATAAAGAAATTGCATGTCCTAATTGTGGCTCCAAAATGAAAAGGGTAGGATAGTGTAGTCTCAGCCACATAGAGAAGGAAAAAATATTGATAGCTGGCATAATTTTTCTTCAAGCTGAGCTATCAAAGAGGCAACCTCTTGTTCCTAACCCGTCCCATAAGCAGTTTTGAGGCTGCTAATCTCAATTTAACTCATAGTAAAGTAATTTATGTCATACAAGCAAAACAATAATCCGAATAATAAGGCTTAAATAAATGGCTTCATGGCATTTATACACAATTTAGTTTGCTGCTAGATTTATTATATTCTGGTCGGTTTCATGTGGCTATTGTTGTTATCATAATTTCTGTTTATTCATTTGATCTCAATAATACCATTGTTATTAACACTAATGATAGAATTAACAAAGGCATTGCATATGCTCATATCTTTAGCGACACAGAAAATGCTGTCACAAAAAATGTTGATGGCACGTATCAAGTTTCGTTTCTACCATATCCTGCTGGCTTAACAGTAAACGATACTTCAACTAAACTGAATTTTAGTGTCATGGAAAATAATACTGATACTCCCAATTTATTCACATCACTTGTTATAACGGACAAAAATACAGGGGAGATAGTAGAACAAACCGCCTACAAGTTTCATGAATTTGGAGATGTTACCTACCCATATATATTTCAAAAAGACGGTGATTACAATGTAGCAATTCAGGCAAAAATAAATGGGGATCCAAAATATGAGACTACACCCTTAACAGCGGGTTTTGATGTCACTGTACAAGATATGCAAAAGATGACAAATACCTTCCAGCAGATAATGTTATTTTACCTTACTCCAGTATTAGCTGGAATAGTTGGAGTCATTATCTATATAGAACATAGAAGAGGGAAGGCAAAAGGCTTACTAAAATGAATATCTTATAATGATTTACTGACAGCACCTGCCGATTTCCAATAATTCTTGATTTCTTCATAAATATATTAGGAAGAAAAGAGTGGCTTCCGCTCTTCGCTGTCAACTTTTCTCTTGTATAAAAGATATGTGAATAAAACTAATGCTGCAGATATAACTAAACTAGTAATATTTGCTCCAAGCTCATCGGTATAAGTTTCTGAACTTAGTATTCTACAGGAAGAAGAATAAGGAATCTCACCTATGAAGCATGCCAAATTGAAAAATAATAGATTCCATATAGAATGCGAGACTATTGCAAACCAACCCTTTCCACTGATCCATGTTCTTAGGCTAAAGAAAAGTGATGGTATTACAAATAACCAATTTGCAAATGCAAGACTGTTTATTTGAAGTGTATCAGTATTTAAAATGTGTAAAGTCGCCCATAGCACACCCCCTGCTAAAACTATGAATGGATTTCCTAAAGTATAGAATGGTATACCAAAGAACAATGTTTCTTCAATAGGCCCAGCAGATAATACCGATATAATTGAAAGAGGAATTGGCCGCGAAGGTTCTTCATAACCAGGGATAATAACTCTTTCAACTATAAGGGTACCCAATAACATAACTAGGATACCAATTCCATGGTAAAAGAGCACCATCATAACGAGATAACCAATTGAAGTTTGACGATATGCTGACATCCAAGATAACGGATTGATATCTTTTTTCATATCAGAAAATTTAGACTCTCTCGATAATGGTAAAGATGGCAATTGCACTCAAACGCCTTTGAGGTAAAGTTATATAAAAATTATCAGACCCACGAAGTATAGTTAGTTAACCTAACATACATCCAACGTCTATCTGCCTCTCTGAACTCCCCTAATAGTTTTTTGCCTCCTTTCCTTCTTGACTGAAATAGTTGAATCTATAATCAAGTAGCATATCATCACCAGCTTTTAGTTTCAAGTCCTTGACTATTTGCGAAGGTATTGCAATCATCAAGCTGTTTCCTACTTTGCGAAGCTTTAATCTAATTTCCATATCCATGGATATCCAATAGATAATGTATTCATCACGGTAATGAAAATGGTTAAAGGGTTAGAATCACAAGATATATCGGAGGTCAAAATGTCCTCGGATAAAGATAAAGCTAAAGATGAGGAAGATTTTGAGGATGAGGAAATAACCATAAAAAATGATGAAGAGATAGCCAATGAAGAAGAGGAAGATTTACGGGAAGAGCAGTGACAGGAAAACAGACACCACCAAAAACAGAAGCAAAAGTACAAGGGCGGATGTACTGCTCATATGATAAAGCAGATAGAGATACCGTCCTATTAACAATTATCCTACCGCCAGTTATTGTGGAATGACAAGTCTAGGGGAGAATGATTTTCAACCTACATAGCGATTTATATAATTTGCACGACTCTAAGAGTTCACATGCTTGGTACCACTGAGGCGGTCTAGGAAGCTAATCTACTCTTGTGCTGATTATCATCTTTTCGCAGTGCTCATCTGTCCACACACCTACGCCTTCCAGTTTACCTTGCCATTCTGAATCTATCTTGTCAGCGCACGATTCTGTAAGTGCGTTAAAGTACGCCTCAGTCATCGCGTTGCTCCCATTTATTCCTCGAGTGACCTCTGTGAAATTGATTTCATTTATGGCAGCCATGGCGTTTTCACGTAGGTCGGCTACGTACTGTTGCTGAACCATTACATCTTGCTTTGTCCCTGTCTGGCCGTGTCCCGGCACGAAAACGTCGAAGTCCAGAGCCAGTGCATGGTCAATCGATTCAATTAAGGCAGGCACGTCCGGAGTATTGCTAAGGTGTTTCCATGGGACGCCGCCGGGTGCAACATGGTCTACTGCCATCAGAACCTTGTGTTCAGGGAGGTAAACAAAGATGTTACCCTGTTGGTGGTAAGGGCCAGGATACAGGAGCTGGAGAACTTGGTCGCCTATCTGTAAGTTCATTTCCCTGGTGAAGTTCATGTCCGGCACCGGCCTACCCGGATCGTTTCTTTCATTGAGAACTCTGGCGG
>DASTCR010000161.1:0-5635 GCA_035710925.1 Nitrososphaeraceae archaeon
GAAGATTATGGAAGTATGCTCAGGATTTTTATACGTAGTGTCCGTCTACGGCACGACCGGATCAAGAGCAGAGTATGAAGACTACACTTTCCAGAGCATCAGGAGAATCAAGGAAATAACCGAAGGAAAAATTCCTATTGCTGTTGGATTTGGTATCAGCAGGCCTGATCAGGTAACTTCGCTAATCAATTCTGGAGCTGACGCAGTCATCATCGGCAGTGCTATTATAGACAGGATAGCAGCTCCACATCCAAACGATAAAAGGAAGTTAGTCAACCTAAGGGCGTTTGTAGAACAGCTAAGAGAAGCTTGTCTGCAAACTCCAATAACTAGTGAAAATCATTGATACCTACAATTGTAGTGATCACAAGTGAAACTCTCTATCTTTAACAAGGTGTTATAGCTTACGAAAGAGAGGGAACTCAAGGAACTTTTCATCAGTTCACTGAAATCGGGTCACATAGAGGGTGAAAGTGATTGCCTTCCGCGCATCGACAGCAACTATGAGTTGTCAATAAAGGGGGAGGGATATTTCCGAAATTTTGACCTAGTCGTAGCCGTCAGGGAAAGACTTTGTAGCGGACGCAGCTCTTTTCGGGTAAAGTCCTCTGAATCTTCTACCGATCACTTGAATATTGTTATGAGATCCGGATTATATACGAAATTTGCCCTGAAAGAAAAATGCAGAATCGACTCCATTGAATTCTACCCAATAGAAATTAAATCGGATCAGGATTCATTGGATGAACGTCTTACACACCAAGTGCTCAATGCACTGCTTTTCTTTGGAAGGTCTATCGTAGTTTTGGACGCCAAACATTGGGAAGTGAGGGGAGTCCGCAAACTGTGTAGATACCTACCCGCAACTTTCTTGGGATACAAAGGCAAAGAAGACTATTTTAGCGTTATATCTACGTTCAACAGATTTATTTATACTAACATTTATTCCTTGAGGAAAAGAAGCTTGGCAAAACTGCTAGCAAATAACGGCGTACACCCTAAACAAAGTCACAGGATACATCGATGCCTTGAAAGCATACTGAGGATTAACCAAAAAATTGCTTTTTCTCAAGTAAATTTCGATGGCGACGTCTTGTTGTTACCCGAAGAACTAGAATTCCTAGAGAAGTTGGTAGATGTGTCCATGACTCCAAACAAGCGGATATCAAGCAAGTTAATCGAAAGTAGCATTAACACTAAGCTTACCGACTTCTTCTAAAATACGAGTTACAACTACAGGACATATGAAATTAGGTATTTGTCTCCCTTTCAATTACCAATATGACTTAGAGTGTTGGATGATCCAAGTTTATCATATCACAATGCCTGATCTGTCCTTTGCAAACAACATATTGTTAAGTGTCACTTGAAATTTCGAACCCTCCCGCTCAACAATTACTTCTAGGTCATCAAGGGAATCTGAAGTTTTGGCCCCTTCGGTATCTTTGATGACCACATGAATAGATTCGTGTGAAATCAAAGATTCTATAAATGGCTCGATATAGAGAAATCCGTTGATATTTCGTTCTGCGTTATCTTTTGATTCTATTATTAACATCGTATTTTTTTCATATGTAAAGTACGGTGGAGACTCGTCTAGAGCACAAGCGAAAGCAAAATCAAGGATAGTCATCGAATCTGGATTCACTTAGGAACTGCGATAATTAGTTAATATATGTTGATTGATTATTCCTCAGCCGTCGTTTCGATTAAAAAAAGAAAACTAATACCGTAAGTATAAAGTCTGAACGAAATAGATATTGTTCCTCGCCATAACCCTCAGTCTCCGCAGCTGTTATAAGGTCTGGAATAGAACTAACCCTTACTTCACTTTAAAGCATTTAAAGAATGAAATACTCTGCCTCAGGATGATGTACTACAATGGCAGCGGTGGACTGATCAGGAATTATTTGGCCGGCTTCAGTAAGTTCCATTCCAAGTTTAGAAGGCTCGAGAATCTTCCAAACTAGATGATGTTGAGATATGTCAGGGCAGCTAGGATAGCCCCAACTGTACCTGAGACCACGGTTGTTGGAGATCTTCAATTCTTTTCTTATTCTCATGTTAGTCCACTCAGCCAACGCCTCAGCGGTTTCGACAGCTAGACCGTGGAGATAATAGGCGTCCGTATAGAGGCTATCCTTATTCCACTTGTCGATTATCTCTGTGACTCTAGTCCCAACAGTAACACACTGAAAGGCTGCAAGATCGGTCTCGCCAAAATAGTCAGTCAAGCATAAGTGCTTCTCTTTAGAGGACCTTGGAAAATCAAATATTACTTCCCCCTCATTTTTTGGCAGTTCAACTACTAACTTGTCATCTCTATTGTGGCACGTGAAGTAGCCATAGACAACCTTTGGTTCGAAGAGACTCTCTTTTTTAACTCTATCTTTCCACTCTGATAGAAGTTTTTGGGATAGCTCAGGCAGTCCTTTTGTTGATGCCGCCCTAAGACCCCAGGAGAGGACGAAAAGGGACTTTTTGTTGAGAAAGGTCCATACTTCATCAAGATCTATCTCTTCACCTTTAATTTGAATCCTCTGATTAATATGAGGTGGCACAGGAGGAGATACTGGGCGCACAGCACTTCGAGGGATTACCCTCGCTTCCCCAGGACTTACTTTTCTTTCTTGCCAAATCTCAAGCTTTTCTAGCCACTTCGAAATAAATTCTACCTTCTTGTCAGACATAAGCGTGTTCATGGTTTTAAGGCCATCAAATGCACTCTTACAGTAAAAGACTCCTCCTTTGTATATACCCCCCTCCTTTGCTATTCGGTTTATGTAACTGCTGTTAATGGCCGCCCCTCCGCAAAGGATAGAGATGTTCATGCTGTTTTTCCGGGCATATTCTACAAAATATTGCATTTGCTTTGAGGTCGAAACCAATAGGGCTGACAGGCCAACGGCATCAGCGTTAACTTCCTTAATCTTGTCAACAATTGTCTGAAGCGGTACCTGCTTTCCTAAATCGTAAACACTGTAACCATTGTTCGTAAATATGGTCTTAACAAGGTTTTTTCCTATATCGTGGACGTCTCCGTAGACCGTGCAAAGTACGAGCTTTCCCTTGCTCACACCCTCTTGCCTTACGAGATATTTTTCAAGTTCTGAAACTGCAACTTTCATGCACTCAGCTGATTTTAACACGAAAGGGAGAATAAGTTCTCCTGCGCCAAATTTATCTCCGACTTCCTTCATTGCAGGTAAAAGAACTTCGTTCAGAGTTTGTACTGCAGCATCGTGGGCAATCCCTTTCGGTGCTACCAAGATAAGCTTTAATTTCTTTGTTTCATTATCCTCATTGTATTTTAGACTCATTTCTTTCTTATGTGGTATATTCTCTGATATAGCTGCGACCACATCTTCTTCTAGACCTTCTTTAATCCTATTTACTATTTTATAGTGACATCTCTTGCTTGCACTCCAGTTTTTGTCCAATTCGACTTTTGGGGAAGCCGATACTCCGACCCCATCTGAAGCATTTTTTGTTTGGAAATATGAAATAAGTTCTGAAAGCGCATTGGGATGAACGTTAAAGACTAAATTCTCAGCAAGCTTCCTTTCTGCAGGCACTATTTCGCCGTAAGGAATAACGTCTCTTGCATTTATTATCACTGCATCCAATCCTGCTTTCAGAGCATGATGAAGGAAAACAGAATTTAGGGCTCGCCTGGCTTTGTTATCAAGTCCAAAACTAATGTTGCTTAGACCTAATACGGTAAAGCAGCCTGGAATATTTCTTTTCACCAGTTCTATCCCCTTTAGGGTGTTTTTTGCCGAATCCGCAAATTCGTGCTCTCCTGTTGCAAGCGTAAATGTGAGGACATCGAACATAAACTGCCAGGGCTGGAGTGAATACTTTCGGCCAGATTCCAAAAGAAGGAGGGCGGTCTCCAACTTTTCTTCTGGGGTTTTTGCCATTCCTTTGGGACCAATGCACATTGCAACCGCCGGGAGCCCATATTTCTGCATAACAGGACACAATTTATGGAATCTGGATCCATCCCCCTCCAGATTTATAGAATTGATTACTGGCTTTCCCGGGATCTGCTTGACTGCTGCTTCAATAACAGACGGGTCTGTCGAGTCTATCACAAGAGGAGCCTCAATTTCAAGGCTAAGACGCTTTACTAGGTTGGTCATGATCTGGCCTTCGTCACTTCTTTCCGTCGTGGCTACGCACACATCTAGACAATGTGCTCCATCTTCGACTTGGGATCTTGCCAAACTCAATAGTCCTTCCAGGTCATTATCTAGCACCAGCTGTTTCGCCTTCCGGGAGCCCTGCGTGTTAAGACGCTCCCCGATTATGAGCGGTGGTGGGCTTTGCCTCAGATCAACAGCCTTGAGTGATGAGCTTACTCGGGGTATGTTGTTTCTTGCCCTGAACATTAAAACACTCGTAAGCTAAACAAAAGAAGTTCTAAACTTTACGGGTTGACTAATGAGGGTTGCCCTTGTGGTTCTTTTCCAGCATTTTTCTAAGTTCGTATATATGTTCTGCGTTGGTTCCGCAGCAGCCTCCTATTATTCGCACGCGGTTGAATTTGATAAGAAAATCTTCTAGTATTTTTGACATCTCAGCCGGGGTCATTTTGTAAACGGCTCTTCCGCCATCGTTTTGGGGCATACCTGCATTTGGTACAACTAGGATTGGTAAGTCCTCCTGTTCATTTAGCCATCGTACGCTTGGCATCATCTCTGCCGGACCGGTAGAGCAATTTAAGCCAAAGACGTCTATTCCCATGCCACTTACTGTGGTATAAGCGGCCTGCACTGGCGTTCCCAAAAGCATCTTTCCGTACTGATCAAGTGTAACATTTGCGATAAGCGGGACGCTTCTCGATAGATCTTCCATTGCTTCTTGACAAGCTTCGATTGCCATTTTGACCTCAAGTATATCTTGACTGGTTTCTATCAATAAAGCATCGACGCCTCCTTCGATAAGTCCCTTGGCCTGAGGCATGTAGCCTTTTCTTATCTCGTCTGGCGTCTTCGACCCTAGGTCTGGATCGTTAGAACTAGGAAGGTAGCCCGATGGTCCCATTGATCCTATCACATATCTTGGCCTATCACTGAACTCGCTACAAACTTCCCTTGCGAGTTGAGCTGCCCTCCTATTGATCTCTATGGTCCGTTCACCATATCCATACTCCTGTAATTTGTACAAATTGCTTCCAAAGGTGTTAGTCTCTATGCAATCTGCTCCAGCAGCTAGGTACTTCCTATGGATTGTTTTTATCCATTCGGGTCGAGTCAGAGTAAGACCATCGTTAAAACCCTCCTTCTTTTCGGGGAAATCATCAGGCTGCGGAGATAATTTTTGGATCTCGGTACCCATCGCTCCGTCGAAGAGAACTACCCTGCTGTTCATTTCGTCCAGTAAAGAAAGTGTCATGGCGAGTAGCCATTCTTGGCACGACCACAATTTTACCTTTTGTAATCGCATATTCGAATCCTGGTTCCACTTAGATTCCAGCAATATTCCTATTCCTTGTTTCGAGTTACTTCATATATGGTTAGCAATTCTTAAAAATGACCGGGCCCATAGTTCAGCTTGGATAGAATGGCTGCCTGCGGAGCAGTTGGTCGAGGGTTCGAGTCCCTCTGGGCCCGCATTGAAGATGATTTGG
>DASTCR010000162.1:0-2827 GCA_035710925.1 Nitrososphaeraceae archaeon
GATATATCCCACCGCCTGTATTGTCACTGAGGTAATTCCAAATTTGAGGACTTATAGGCAAGAGTCTGAACATTGCTTTTTGTTTGTCATCTAATATCTGGTAAACCAATTGGCCTATCACAATCTGATCTGGATTGGCAAATGCAGTCATTTTTGCCGTAATGCTTATTGTGTAACCCAATATATCAAAATGAGGATCTCTCAGAATTGCCTTTCCGTTAAGTGTATGGGTATCCCATCCAAATTGGACTACTGCATTTTCACCAATATCCAGTCCAATTCTTACTCTTAGCTCTGGATAGTCATACTGGTTTAAAATAGGATTTATGCCTTGACAAATCACCTTAATCATTGAACACGCACATGAAACTGCATTAATAGAACGTGCATGAAAATCATCAGACGAATCCACAGGAAAATACGCAAGAATTGCATCACCTATATACTTCAAGACATATCCACCATATGCTGAAATAATCAATGATATTTCTTGCGAAAATGCACGAACTATAGTAGCAAGTCTGTTTACAGGAAGGGTCATAGACAACCGAGTAGAATCAACCAGATCGATATATAGAATCAGAAAAGTAGTTTTTGACTCCGCGTAATTCTTTAGATTGTTCTGTGTTTCTTCCATTGAAATGTCAAAATCAGAGTTTACCTTTAGAGCCTTCCACACTCTTGTTTGTGCATATTTTATAGCATAATCGATATTAACTGCTTTGTCAAGGTAGAGTTTACTTATGAGTGGAGCGGAGTCCTTTCTGATGCTACTTAATGATGACGATAAAGTGGGGGCTTTCTTCTCTCTGCCCTTCTCGCTGCTTGTTACCTCTTCGATAACCCGAAGAACATCTTTCTCATTCATGTCCATCTGAAGCGCTATCACTTCTGATACTATTCCAGAATTGTACAAATTGAGGATAGTTTGTTTTTGTTCTATACTACTTAAGTTAACTCACCACACTATGATGATCATCATAACGCTAGTGATGGCTTTAAGTCTAACTTGCATTCCTTATAAAAGATAATGAGTCGTTCTAATTTGCTTGAATATTTTAATCAACAGCAGCAAACCTGACTTTGCCATGATATTTCGCTATCCTACCTTAATAAAGTCTTAATGGCTAGAATCTATTCTCAACTGTTGTAACTTGGATTAGATTCATAACTTAAAGTGTCATAGAAAGTATTATTGGAAAAATGTAGCTAAGGCCAGCTTACTTGCAGTTCAGATCTACTTGAATACGCCTTGCTGTGGTGGTTAAGGAGTGTAAGAAGACCATTAAAGTCTTGGATATAAGAATTTCAATTTGTTATATAAAAATTGCAACCAATATTTATAAATAGGATAAATATTATTGCTGCTAAAGGAATAAGTCATTGAATCATGTCTTTAACAAATATTGTCCAAACACCGTCTTCTAAAGCATTCTATAGGTATCAACGTCAGTTTATGTTATGTGAGTTTTGTTTTTGGTCGGCTACAAGTTTGTACAGCGCCCTCAAGGAAAAACAAAGTAGCGAAACGGCTACTAGCACTAGTACTGATAACCCAACTCAGTTATGTCCAATGTGCAACAAAGATAGCGTAGTGCTAATACCTTTACAAGAGAATGAGACCTACCAAATGTCAATCGGAGATAAAAGAGGACTTGAAATACAGTTTTCTTTATTGAAGCCTAAAAGACATTAGCTTCGTTTATTCGTATTCGTACCTTTACCCCTCAGATTTGTGAAAAGTCTAAAATTTCTCCACTTTTAGGTTAAAGCTTCTCGCAGCTATCTAGTATGTATAAATATTATTGTAAATAACCTTACTGATGTTATCAATCCCATGATAGAGAATCCAGTCAATAGAAAGAATGATATCAAGAAAAGTCACATGGACTCGGCACTGGGAACAGCACTCTATATCCTTCGATGCATTCATGAAGGCCAGAACAGAAAAGAGATAGTTCAGAGATTAGATAGCAATGTGCAATACGTCACGGTATGGATACAATACCTTAAGGCTATTAGTTGGCTCAAAGAAGATGCTCAAGGAAATTTGCTAGCTTCAGAGGATGGTAAATTGAGGATACAACAATATGAGAAGGCGATTGAATCAAAGTTGCATGAGACTAATAGTACCTATCAAAAATTTAAAAATGAAAGATATCAAGAGGAGTTAGTCCATTCTTTTCAATCTGCCTATGCTAAACTTATAGAAGCCTCTGTGATGTATTATTGGAACTATTATTGGTGGTGGATTCTTCCAATCTCAAAGAGAATAACGGAAACATATACTGCGGCTGTCTGCAGATTATTAGACAATACAAGAATTCAGTAAGCACATTGCTATATCAATACAATATGTGATACGACGTGCTAAGAAAAATAAGGCCTTAGCGGAAAATCTCACCGGTTAGATTAAATCTGAATTCGATGATCATCTTCATTTTGATTACATAATATATTAGTATATACTACATATGCATATAGATCATATAGTAGACCATTCTACAGCTCAGAGTAAGCTGTGAGTACTCTTTTTAATGATAGCAACAGAACTAACATGAAATAAAGAATGAGAAAATTAAGACTGCATGTGAATATGTCTGTAAATGGTTGCATTGCAGGGCCAAACGGTGAAACGGACTGGATGGTCGGACTCAAGGATGATGAACTCATAAAATATACATTCAAGTTACATGAGCCTGTTGACACCATTCTCTTGGGACGGAAAATGACTGATGTCTTCATCTCTTACTGGTCAGATGTGATGAACAAACCTGATGACCCATGGTATTCGTTCTCTAAAAAGATGATAGAAACCCCAAAAGTT
>DASTCR010000163.1:0-2315 GCA_035710925.1 Nitrososphaeraceae archaeon
AAGATAACTTCTCTTTTCTTTCTTGTAATTGCTGCATTCCCTCCTCGTGTTTTTTGCTCTGCCAATGAGGAGCATAATTTATCAAGTACCTATCTATCTTCCCCTGAAACGAATGATTTCTTCAATAGAACTCATATATCATCATTGCCAATATTATACTTTTAAGCAAATTCTTACTGAGTTTTTGGTGAAATTCTTTGTTTTGTCCTTTATTTGACATTTTTTGGGGAGTCTATATACATATCGATGTTCATTAATTAACATCCGTACTCTAAATCGTTTTTCCTCCATCATCAGAAATAGATCTATTACTCGCTATTGATAAAGGAAGACTAATTGTAAATGTAGCTTCCTTTCCTGCTACAGCATAAATTAGTCATAATATGTTACTTATACTCTACACTACTATAATATACAAAATAGATCACTCCCCATCACTATTATGAGCATCATACTCTTCTGAAGGTTATGGTTCTTCCTCTATATTGTTTGTTCAACGGCACCATCAACATCTGATATCGAATCTCTTGTTTATCAAATATCTAACAAACTGGCAGTCTGGTCTGATTATTATAAAATATTATTCGACATCCCATTCTTCTATAGAACGGTCAATCCCTCCAATATTTACAAACTGTGTCATCTCCTTCCTATTTTGACCTTCAGAATATTGTTCTGCTTTTTCTTTTGAATCGAATACCTTATCAACACTTCTAGCTTGTAGTTCCTCAACTTTGGCCATGACTACCCATATTTTCATGGCTAATTGCCCATTATTTTCTGTATGTATAGTTGATTGTTGGTATCCCAATATGTCATTCCCCAGTATAACCATTCTGTACCCTATTAATTCTAGTTACCAACCGTGCTTAGAAATAATTACGGTTCATGATTAAACACTCTTTTGTTTAATATCTTCTGTGTAAATTTGACTAGGGTTAATCTAAAAAGATGCATGTATGTAATAGGATGAAGAATTGAATGCTTTCATGTTTGGTAGACTCCAACGATTTGGAAGAGGGGAATGAATTTGTTGGGTATCACCAATACATAGGAAGCAAGGAGTATGACAGAACAATCATGAACAAGCTCAACTCTCTTAGGAATCCCAACCTCATAAACCAATCCATACAACAACAAGATCAATTAAATCAAATTAACAAAAATTCTCCTAGATCTAAAAGAATTATGCTAGTAGAAGATGAAGACGATATAGTACTGTTATTTAAAATGATATTAGAATCAGATGTAGGACTAAAAGTTGATTCATATACTGAACCTTTCTCTGCCCTGAATAATTTCAGGTCTGGGCAATATGACCTAATAATGATCGATATTGCTTTGCCTAGAATGAATGGGATTGAACTTTATTATAAAATCAGGAAACTAGACAATAAAGTCAAAATATGTTTCCTAACAGCAGGTGAGATGTATTATGAAGAGATTAGAAAACAAGTGTTCCCAGAGTTAGAAGCAAAATGCTTCATTAAAAAACCTGTCGCAAATGAAGATTTGATTAAAAGTGTCAAAGATATACTGGAAATTCAATAGTTCTACGTATCTAAGAGAAAGTTTACGAATTATCGCCTGCGGGTTAGTACTAAAGTTCGCGCCCACTGAACGCTGCAACTGCACCGGACTTTGTAGGATCCCAATGGGATAAATCTGGATATCATCCATAAAGTATACCTCTACAGCTTTTTCTGTAGACTAAGTTATGTTGAAATATCGGATCCGGCTTTCCTATACTTTTGTAATGCTTTAGTAATGAAAACTATATCTTCAATGCTTTTTACAAACTTTTGAAGTTGAATCATATCCTTCGATCCCTTACTTTTGGCCACGAGAAAATCTGTTGCTAGTTTGTTACTTCTAGATTTTCACTGTATGTATCTATATTTAGAATAGAAAAGTGTTCCCTGAATATATTACATACACCCTTCGAGTCAGAAATATAACAAAAATTGGATCAGAGGTAGTTTATTTAATTTTCAAAAATCCTTAGGACACTACTCCTTGTCCTATAAGTGTAAATTGCTCTGTATTGTCTTATCTCTGTTTCTGTTTCTATTAATAAAGTATCTATTCAATGTGACCTTTGTTATAAAATGATTTGTCAATATACAAATATAATCATCTCTACAATAATTGCAATTTATGTACATAATCTGAAAACGAGTTTTTAGCTTTAATTACATTACCAATGAGGATTATACTTTTGAAGATAATCTTTGCCTTTATTGGTTATAACATATTCTCCAACTACATTTACCATAAGAAGTTTTAGTTCGGTGAGAAGGTTCATCCAGATTCTA
>DASTCR010000164.1:0-3365 GCA_035710925.1 Nitrososphaeraceae archaeon
AACATACTGTTGATGTAATTTAACAATTCATTTCTTAGTTCAATAACTCGAGATCTCTTATCTCCGTCAAGATTAGTAACTAACAAAGTGTCAAGGCCTTCCACTAAGTATTGGATATTAGAAAATGTCAGAAGACTCTTAAAGGCATTCTTGTCTTGTTTTTTTCCGCTATTTTGCGAGTCGGTGACCAAGGTACTAGAATACTTAATTGAGTATGTTAAAGCTTGTGGTTTTGCAAAATCTGGTAGAATGATTAAAATCGAAGCGCTGAAAGTCTAAAGTTAATGGCGGAGCATGTCAAACAGTTTCTACACATCGTATTATAAGTCAAGTACTATAACTAAAAAAGAAATTATATGGAAAGACAGTTCAAAGATACCCCTATATTCTGCAGAAACTGTAGTCATTCAATAGACTATCATAATCCAGAAAGGGTAAATTTGGTATGTTCATTCCAGGAATGCCTCTGTCAAAATTATTTGGATCACGAAGACTTACTATTATTTGAAGAACAAAAATGAAAATTGATTTCTAAATTTTTTAGTGACTACGGTAGCGTTGCCGCAAATGTATTTGGCGTATGCAAAGTCGTATATTTTTGTTGAATGGTAGTGTCTTATAACTTGGCGTCTTCTACGAATTTTTAGGTAACTCTAATCATTATACGGGTTGCGGTAAGTCACAGTCGATAAGATGGTCCGCTAGATCTTTCTATGCCAGAGTCCTTCCTTCATACGCCGATTTGATGTATTTTATGACCTTTATTGCATCATGCTCTTTCAGACTCTGTCGGTTCTTCACGAGGTATAAAGAAAAGGAATCCAGCTCGCCAGACAGGTCCGGGAACTTAGTACGGGTCACTTCGATAATGTTGGAATAGCTTCTGTATGGAAAATATGTAGATTTTGCTACTTTTGCTGCTATTCGTTTCGTGCGCTTACTAATGACATGTTTCTTGTGTGCAAGAAAGAGATTATATCTTATGTCTATCATCGCTTCGGACTGAATTTCCTTTCCCTCAATTTTGGTGTTTTCACCGTACTGAGTAGGGTAGAACGTCACGGCAACCTCGTCGTCTGCATCGGTCGTACCGTTCTTAAATAGCTCAAAAACCTTTCCTATGCCCGTCATGCCAAACTTCTCCAACTCCATTGCTCTGAGAGCCCCCAAGCTTGCGCCACCTACTACTCGGAACCTTTTGTCAACTAGTAATTGGTACACTTCAATTGGGGTAGGAGGATAGTCTTGCAAGAAGAGACCATCAATAAGGCCGACATATGTGACGGAGCTAGAGTCTTCGTGTGTAGTATTGGATAATGTGCTTGATAATATTAGCAGGTCGCCTTTCTTTGCTGGAGCCCTATAATCCGCGTCAAGTATCTGCCGCGCTTTATGGTGACTTAGGCTAGGACCTACAAAAATTACAGGTTTGCGTGACGTCAGCAGTCATCACCTCTCTATTCTTTTGAAGTATTTTTTTGCTCGCCAGCCAATAACACTCTTCGTAATTTTGAAGGTCTCAAGCCCTGGAACTATTGCTCTAACAACGGGAATGCCAATGTCAGAATTTGTAAGGTCCACAACTGCAGCCATACTAATTCCAACGCTCTTAAGTTTTTCAAGTATTAGGTTTATATCATCTAGTATATCTTCATTATTGACGCTTCCAATTTCATCAAACCTGATCCTATTTTTGGATGGAAGGAATTGCCACGCTCTCTTATCATCCGTGTTATTTTCACCAAAAGAAATCTTTCTTAAGTCATCTCTTGCCCCGTGGATGTTTGCTGCCCTAGTCTGTGATAGTTCTGTAATTGCCCTAGTCATCGCGATTCTTGCATCAGGATGGGTTCCATGTCCTTCTGCCAAATAGCCATAATTAGAACTAATCCATTCTATGGAACTTGCCACAAAGGTGGGAATTGATATGTCCGATGTTATATCCTTAATCAACAGAGGAAGATCTGACTCATAAAATTTCCTGGTCAACCCGCGAAACCATTTTGAAACTCCGTCAGGCAGGTCCACGTCTCTAAATATAGTGATGTCGTCAATGAAGTTCTGCTGTGCGATGGGCTCAAAAATGAAGCCAGCTCTCCTCAGCTTGTCCTCAATGGTTTTCAAGAAGTGAAACGGGATTGCACGTGCTCGCACCTCAGCTAAACTGGTTGCATCTCTTTCAATGACTTCGCATAGTGCATGACAGATGGCCTCTTCGAGGACGTTTCCTGATGCAAGACCGTTAGTATGGTGGAATGCAAATGGATTTACAGAGGGCGCGGAAGGTGAGTACCTGAATAGAACCAGAGGAGCCGGGACTAATACTGCTTTTTTGGTGAACAAGTCAACTCCCTCTAGATAATCCATTATCATTCTCTCGCTATATTGGAAGTTTAGTGGCTCTATCATATCATCAGGATGAATCACAATGTATGACTTGGATAGCTCCTTTGCAGTTCCCCGGATGTATCTTCTACCATTATTGCCACTTGGCAAGGAGCAATACCGTTCTATTGACTCCATGAGAGCGCTTGCTTTTGCGTTCTGCCGATTCGTTCCCTTACCGCTGTAAACCCAGATGTAATCCTCGGTCCCAGGAAGAACCGCGGAATAGTTAGGAATACCCAATCTATCCATATTGGTTATATCGGCGAGCCGAGTGACACCTATTCGCTGGCAAGCCTGGAATGCTTTTGGCAACGTCTCGCTAGCAGGTATTGTCCTAGATGTCCCCTCATTAGACCACTTTTTTTGACTCCTCAGGTCCAGCACATGTGACATTGGCAGATAAAATGAAAATCGCTAGTTCATATCAATATTACTAATATTCCTTCATTAGGAATATATACTAGGTTTTTGTTTGTGTGGATATTTGGATTCGAGACAAAGGGATGCGGAGATTATCAGCGAAATCCTGCTGAAGGCAGCAAGTGAGCCTGAATTCAGAAATTCATTGATAAAGGAACCGACCACGGTGCTGCAGGAATACAACATCTCTGAAGAGGCCAAGGCAATAATAAAGACCAGTATTATAGACTTGACACAATAGAAGTCCTCGGGCAGTAAACTCTGCCTTTGATGGGTAGGCATTACTGTTGGGACAGGAAACATATCGCGCCCTTGGTGCACTAGCCTTTACTTATGAGCGCGTGGTGTATACGATCAATGCAATGACAAATCTAATGACGAACCCTGAGAGAAAGTTTGTTAGTCTTTGCTCTAAGCTCACAAGAGGGGGTATAGTTATGCTTCCCCCACCAGACTCTAATCTGGGCATATACTTCCTGTCCGCTGGTGTCAAACTGGGAAGTATCTATAATCAGTTCTTTTTCTACATCAAACAACAATGATCTTGCTTCTTCCAC
>DASTCR010000165.1:0-3285 GCA_035710925.1 Nitrososphaeraceae archaeon
TACTTGCCTTGTCGTTATTTTGCTCGACCTGTTTTGTTACTGACAATAGTATTTTCCTATGGTAACTGAGTGTGGGCCTAAATAAAGTGACACTATTGCAATGGGCCGGGTCGGATTCGAACCAACGACCCCCGCCATGTCAAGGCGGTATCTTAACCAGGCTAGACCACCGGCCCCCTAGGAAGAGATTCTTCTCCACGGTAAGCTATAATATAATATTCCAACCGCACGTCTCGCATTTAAAAGTCTTTCATCAAACCATGAGGTCCTAAATTATCCCGGGTCAGAAATTAGAAAATTCCTCAACTGTAATATATATAATATATCTAACTTTAAGATTTAAAGCAGGCAGAACAGAGACTTGGGTTTCAAATCCAATAGAACAGAAAAAATATACTACACCTTTCATCAAACTGAACCTTGCGATTGTCAAACCCACGCTTCTGCCAATGCTTGTCGACATTCTAAATCGTTTAGCCTCTTTTATAACGATCTGGCGCGTTGGCTGTTTATTACGTTAGCATTTACTGGTATTTTGTCAACAGGCTGGTTCGGTATACCACTAGTCCCCAGTTATTTTCTGCGGAACGAGATTGATATTCTCTCCTCTATCTTCACTTTGTTCAGCGCATTAGGTACGATTTGGGGAGTCATGGCTTACCGTGAATTTACCCTCTCTGCCAAGTTGATAAATAACGCGAGAGATTTGGCTCGGAAACTTGATCCAATGATAGGAGACTATCAGTACCGGTCGTACAATCCAGAAACGAAGGATTATGAAATAGGATATGTTCCAATGGGTCCTATTGATTTCTGGGATAGAGAAACTCAGGTGCCGGATTGGCTTGATAAGGGGAGATATTGGCATATTCTGCTTGGACTTCAGACTTCTAATAGGGAAATCGTATTGCAAGTTGTACAGGATCGCGATTTGCCATTCCTACAGGATCCTCGAAATGTTGCGCTTACCTCTAAGGAATTCCCACCTTCACAACCGTCATCTGAAAATAGGCTTAAGAAAAAAAAGTATCGCTATAGGGTAAAAATACCTCAGTGGCTAGTTATGAATACAGACCTTGCTCGCGTTGAAAAGCAAAAAGACAATTGGAACATAAACGATTCAGAATTGGGCTCGTTTCTGACACAACTTAATATGACACTGGCCAGGGCGTCCGAGGAGGTAGTTGAGAGGGAAAAACCTCGCATAAAATATCCCACGTTAATTTCTGCATTAGGGATATATTTAAACAAAAGCCTCCCTATTAGGCTAGTGTACAGAGAGGTTATAAGACATTTTCCGGGAAGTAAAAAGCGGACTATTGAAAACACCAATGAGAATTTAGCTAATATTGCTGATAACAGCCTGGGAGACTCCATAGTCGATATAGCTCTCGATAAAGGGATTCCACAAGAAAAGTTAGACAAGTTTCGCATCCTCGTCTTGTTTATTAAAAATGAATATAACAAACAAGGAATAGGTGAGGGCTCTGCCAAGTATCATAATTTTCATCACAGTTTAGAGGTTACCTATCTTAGCTTACAAATGTTACCAAATGAATTCCGTGGGCAGAATTTCGGATGGAGAGATTATGAGCTCCTTCTAGTGGCAGGTCTGTTACATGACTATGACCCTAGTGAAGCCAGTTTAGGCTCATTACGGCAAAATAAAAACGATGGTGATACTCCACTGCAACCCAGGGGGCCGAGAGTTTACCGAACGATTGAGGTATTAAGTAGGACAAGAATACTCGACGCGTACTTTACAATGAATCCAATAGAATTTGAAAACTACTTTAGAGAGTATAAGTCTAACTTGCTTCTTCCCATAGAACTTTCAACAACCCATCCGGAGTATGTGAAAGTGGATTGGAAGCCAACCGAAAGCATGGCTGTCGAGGCATTGATATGGAGGACTGATTTTCCGTTTTTCAAGCAAAAAGAAGCCCAGGCTAAGTTTGATCGATATGTTTCTGACCTTGAAAGAAAAGGATACAGTCCTGCCAAAGTAAGAGCACTAGGAGAAGTGCTTTGGCTTGCAGACCTGTCAGTGACCTATATGGGTTCAGACCCGCTAAGAGCTTGGGATAGGGTGAGCAAACTTTATGATGAATTGTATCTCCCAAGATTTGAAGCAGTATTAAGAACCGATGCATTCTTCTCGGATTTTGCAAATAACGAAACATTCAAGGAACTAATAGGAATGCGAAATTTCCCCGAAATATTTAGACAAAGGTGGAATTTGGTATATCAGTTTTTTCACGAGGGAAACCCTTCTACGCAACTAAACAGAACAATAAGCAGCGCAAGAAGACTTTATCTAAAGGTCAATTTGGAAGTCGAGATGCGAAATTGTGAAATGCTGTATAAGATGGCATCCAATCACTGGTCCGAGTATTTTATCGGTATAGGAAAAGACCAGAATGAGGTACTACGTGCAAAATCAACGTTTGCCACCTTGGAGCCTCAGAATGCATCTTCGTTCTGGGGTGATACCATAAAACTCATCCCTCGAGTTCTTGATAAATCGATAGATAATTTTTTCATCGTTCTTGCTGCGAGAAATACTTCTTTAAACACTTTGAACTCTCTAAGTGCCCTTTTGCCTACTCTGAAAACGAAGCTGGCGAATGAAAGAGGAACAGTCCAGATTCTTACAGATCTACATGCCGAAAGTGCATTGTTTGGAGAGCTAATGTCTGTGATAACAAGTGCATCATTTAAACTTAGCCATGGGGAGAAAGTATACTTCCCAATGGACTGGAATGACGGGTCCTTTCAGGAGATGGATAACTTAAAGGTACTCACACTCCGCTGTAAAAGTAGTAGTGAAAGTGCACAGTAATTATTGAAAATTTTATAGTCTGCCGTGCGGATGTGCCAGAATTGCGTAGCATGAATATATCAAGGCAGCCAATCAAGCAAAGCCTGTTATTGCATCAGTAGGACCAAGTATTGAGGATAGCGAACTCCTGGTTATGCCTTACGGGTTATAAACCTGATATAGTGTTAAACTAGTTTGTATAGACTGGCTTTACCAGATCAGCAATATCGACCCAACATTTAGCGATTTTATCCATCGAATAGATGGAATTCAATAAGGATATGCTCGGCATAAACTCTTTTAATCCGTTACTGTGTGTTGACAACTCCTTTATCGAATCCATCAGTTGGTTAAATTTATAATAATATTTGATTACTTCTGAAGATTCAATTCTGTTATTACTTATGAATGCGGCTACAGATTTTTCCTGCATTTTAACCGTCAGCATGCCTGCCTGCACTATC
>DASTCR010000166.1:0-4774 GCA_035710925.1 Nitrososphaeraceae archaeon
AAATTAGTTTACTTTTGAGTTATTGGCAAACTGAAACTAAATATGGCCCCCTTTCCATTAGAATTATTTTCAGCCCACATTTTCCCACCATGAGCTTCAATAATGTTTTTTGATATGTAGAGTCCAAGTCCTGTTCCCACCTCTGATCTAGTAGCAAATTTCTTGAATAATCTCGGCATGATAACAGAGTCTATACCCTCACCAGAATCCTTTACAGTAACAATAAGTTCGTTATTGTTGTTGTTTACATCAACACTAATAGAAATAGTTCCTTCTTTAGTGAATTTTATAGCATTCGTAAGCAGATTTGATATGACTTGATATAGCCTAGTTTTATCTGCTTGGACATAAACAGGCTCTGCCAGTTCTGAGAACATTATTTTCAATTTATCTGGATTTTGAATTTGATTTTTAACATCATTAATCACATTTAGTATCTTTTCGTTTATGTTTACTTTTTCCTTAACCAACTTTAAGGTTTGACTTTCAATCCTTGTTACATCTAAAATATCGTTAGTCAATCTGTGAAGCCTCCTGGCATTTCTTTTTATTGCTTCTATCATCTCCTTACTCTTCTCTGGATACACCTCTAATATTTCAGAGAATCCCATGATGGCTTGGGTTGGGGTTTTCATTTCATGACTAGCTATATTGATAAACTCTTTTTGCATACTATCTGTTCTCTTTAGCTCTTCGACTAGTGTACGTTCATTCCAAAGCAATTCAAATATTGATTTGAAGGAATCAACGGTGATTCTTCTATTGGAGTACACAACTAAACCTATAGCTTCAGAGAACATTTCAGCTTCTGGTTGCTTGAGTTCAGCTCTGAGAAATCTTTCACTATCAACAATGTACATGCCGTATGGTGAATTATTTCCATTTAGAACTTGTACTTGTGGCGCTCCTTCAGATATTCTTTTTACGATCTGGCTATTTTCATCAGAGAGTGGACAAATAATCTTTACAATTGCTCCATTTTGTGAAGCCTTTATCGTATAATCAATTATCCCAATTCTGTCCAGTCTTACCATAGCCTTGGAATTAGGAAGAAAAAATAGTGCCTCTCTCTTTACAGATATAGCTAAATCAATTAAAGTTTGACTCGCCTTTTCATTGTCTGTAATAACTTCATAGAAATCTGGTTCTCTTCCTTCCTCTATTTCCCTAATTCTCTGTTCTGCAGCGATAGCTTTGTCCCAAAAACTATCAAAAACATATTTTTGGTGGTCTATGAGTTCTTTAACATTACTATAGATAATCTGTGATGCAGGTTTTCCTTTTTCATGAAAGGTGGCAGGCGCAAGGTAGCCTGATTCGCTAATATAGAAATTTCCTTTAATTCCATCCAAATGCCTAAGTTCATCCACCATGGGCATCAGCTGTTTACAGTATGCTAAGTTTTCTTTAGTAATTTCAGTTATATACAATAGTCTTACGCCTCTTCTTTTTGCATCTTCAAAGGCTCTCCTTAATACCAAGATATCGAGAGTCAAAATAGGTCTTGTTTGGTCTACACATGCAAATACTACATTTCCTGTTCGGGTTAAAAATTCTATGACCGTATTTATGACAGTTTCGACTCCATAAAATACCCTAGTGACTTCTCTTTTGCCCTTGATAGAATGAAGAGACGAAGCTGTCAAGCTCCAAGATGATATAGATGTTGGCAACTATATAAGGCAATTTCAGCCTCAGCCTCTATGCCTGAAGAGTAATCTCTATAATTATACTTCTGCTCCTTGTAAATGGCATCTATCAGAGGTAATAACATCGGTAAACATCCTAAGAAACTGGAAAGACTATCGGAGGAATGCTGCTAGTCCGCAAGAAGACAACAACTTACCTGGTAGTGTCAGCTGAGTTGGGTCTTAGACACACTGGGGCGGGAGAGCTAGTGCCTTATTGGCGGTACCTTATTGGTAGTGCAAGCTTCTGATCCACAAGCATTTCAAAAACATGATTCTAACTCATTATAATATTATCTACTTGCTGCATCCTAAGATCATCTCCATCTCATTTGTCAACTATGAACCATGTCCCGTTGATTCTATTATTATGTTGTATGTATCGCCACATGTGAAGCCGCATCAACTTATGAGCTACACATCTATTATCAAACCCTGAGTTTGGATATTTTAGTTTTGCAAGATTTGATATATCACTTGTAGTTGCCTTAACACCAAGTTCCCCGCGTATTTGTAATTCTGACTAGCCTTTGAGTCATTGCTTGTCATCTGTTCTATCCAAATAATATTATAGTCACAGCAGGGAAGGTTTCGCTTCTAGACAGCGGGATAGTTCTTTCTTCTCTCGCAGGGCAAAGGATTATACAATCAGTTATATGTTCTGTCTAGAAACTATTTTCTTTCTTCTTTTTGTTCTGCTAGTGGAATATGTATCCCATTATCTGTTACTGTCATTTCTAATCTATCTCCTTTTTTTAAATTGAATCCATCCACCACGGGCTTGGGCAGGACCACTACTGAACTAGAGCCCACTGATGTTACTGTGACAGTGTATCTTGTAGGCATATTATGGTACTAATATAGATTAATATTTAAGCCTTATGACAAACATATATCAAGACTTATATACGTATTCATATATTGATTAATATATGCTTCGTAGCGTCGGGAAGCCCCGAATTTTGATGGTCTCTACCGAATATCCGCCCATGAAAGGGGGGGTAGGACGTTATACTTTCAATCTGACCAGGGCTTTGAGAAAGCTTGACTTTGAAGTTAATGTAGTATCCAATAAGGAGGGTAATGGTGAATTTTCAGGCCTTTCTCCAAAAAATCCGGAAAATTCCAACATATTGTTAGAAATAGTCAAAAGGACGAAGCCTGATTTGGTTCATGTTCAGTATGAACATGGCTTGTATGGTTTAAAGCTTGATCCTCTAAACCCTACAAAAACAACCACTAACATTGATTTGTTCTATAAATACTGCCAGACACCAATTGTAACGACCTTCCATTCGGCCTATCCTTTCAAGCAATGGCTTAATCTTATTACGTCTTTTAAAGATTCATCAAAGCGAAATATGCTTAGTAGGTTCTCCAATAATATCATCAGATGCTGGAAGATGCTGCTTAATTACCAATCATTTCACAATTTAAATAAAGAAAAGCTGGCAAAGAGTAAAGCAGGTATAGTATTCTCAAACTATATGTCTAAAATGATTGGAGGAGGCGAAGTTATTTTACATGGGGCCGAATCTTCATCAGTATATATTTCACAAGACGAAGCTAGAAAGTTGTTCAATTTACCTGAGTCTGGTCGAATAGCCTTGGCACTTGGATTTATGACTGCTACTAAAGGTTGGGATATTATAGAGAAAATGAACATACCAGAAGGATGGACTATAGTAGTAAACTCTTCAAAGAATCATTATAATACTGAGAAGTTTAATCCCAACTTTGTTAAAAAAAACATAATAAACTTGCAAAAGGATTTTCTGACTGAAAAAGAGCTTTCTTTTCTGTTTTCTTCCGCTGACGCTGTAATCCTACCATATACAGTGAGTTCTGGATCAGGTGTCATGTTCGATGCTTTAGCTCACGGACTTCCATTTGTTGCTACTAGTTTGGAGTTCTTCAAAGAATTCTCCAAGAAAGGACTAGGAATAACTGTGAACCGTTCCCCTGATGAATTTTCAAAGGCTCTGGTAACACTAAATCGAGATTATATGAAATATCTCAAAACAGTCGAATCTTTTCGAAAAGAAATAAGTTGGCAAGGTATAGCTAGCCAACATGCCCAGATATATACTCAGATAATAAAGAAATCTATGATAGCAGTATGATCGATTTGTTGTTCTTACAGTTAGCGAACCATCAGCAAGAGAAAAACTCTGAGGTGCATTCGAGATGAGAGAAGAACCAACGATAAGCCCATTGTGTGAATTGTGTAATAAAAATGAACGATATCATAGGTGCGAAGAATCTAATAATCAGTTTTTGTGTTTAACTTGTTTTAATAAACTTCATTTTGGCATTAATGCCCCACGAACAGGTAAATCAATGGTATATAACAAATGCATTTTTTGTAATGTAGTCTTTGCAACCAATGCTAAAGGCCGTGTTTGTGATGACTGTTCGGTTATAGTCACTTGGAAGTCAGTAATGCATTACCTAGCTGGGGTAAACAGAATCTCAGCACTGATCAGAGAAAATAAATTGGACTCAAAATTGAGAAATGAAAACTATTGCATAGATAATCTCGGCAGCCGAGCTACACAAGTGATAATGGATGCGATAAATAGCAGTAGTCTGTTATCAAAAAGCTAAGTCAATTTAGATGTTCAATTTGTAAGCAGTAAAGAAAATATCAACATTTCAACACTTATAAATTATTAGCATACCGTAAGAGATAGAGTAAATCTATTAGGGGAGAATGGTTTCTCCGTCTTGAATTTGGAGAGACTGCATCTCTCAATTTGGATTTATTGATTCCTACACATTACTAAACAAATTAGACTCTAAAGGGAACATGCACACAGCAAAAACTAGAGACTTTTTCCGGCTAGTGTAGCGAATCAACGTGACTACGTTCAAGAATTCTCCAGTAGGCTCCAGAGAATCTCGACCTTGGCAGTCATTCCTATCCTAGACTGGTACTCACTACTATTTTTTCGGCCGGCAGTCTGGCCTACTAACCTTGAATAGGTAACATCACAACAGGTGAGGGTGTAAGTCTTTACCTACACAAACACTCCACTAGTTGTGAGGTCGTGGTTCGCTATTTCCTAGTCGGACATACTATATTA
>DASTCR010000167.1:0-4528 GCA_035710925.1 Nitrososphaeraceae archaeon
GAATTCAAGTTTAGTGCTAAAGCGGGAGGCACTGATGTCCAAAAAGAGTTTGAAGGAGCACTTCCTACAACAATATACCAGGTAGGATTCTCTGAAGTCTACGGAAAGAATCCAGATATAGATTCCATATCGTTGATGATAGGCACCAGCTCATATATTTTGGCAAGGGTTCATACAGAAAAAGAGGTGGATGGTTCAATATCTACTATGGCCTCTGAACATTCTTCAGATTATGTCACATCTTTACTGTCAAAGGTTGGAATGACAGATACTTCAGATGTAACTGAATTTGTGGTTCCACGAATGTTAAAAGCAGTAGAATATTTGGAAAACCGTGATATTGATAATGATGGTTTGTTAGAGCAAGGTCCCAACGAAGATTGGATGGACACAGCACTTCGATCGGGGAAAATAGTTTATAGCCAAGGATGCTGGATATATGGCCTAACTCATCTTTCAGTTTTGCTGTCAAAGATTGGGAGAAGTACAGAGGCCACAAGAATAACGCGCCTAGCAGACAGGGCAATAGATGCAGTGAATCAGAAATTATGGTCTGAAGAGGACGCAACGTATATGGATATTCAAACAATAGACAATACTGGTTCTAATAGCACTGACGATAAAATATATCGACTCTTGACTCAAGATGTAACATATTATCTGGTTGGAGCCACGGCTAATACAGTTAACGATAGTTTTAAGGATATAACACACGAACAAACAGATCTTCAACAACATCAAGAACGACAATATGAAAAAAACGAGACATTGGAAAAAATTCCCGAGTTCCACCAGAGATCCATTAGTACTCTTGATGCAATTAAAAAAAGAGTCTGGAAAGATAACTGGCCGCTAGTAACAGAAGGAGAATTGAGAGAGACTGGACCTTGGCCCCTGAAACCATATCAGTATCATAACCATACATTTTGGCCTTGGACCACAGGAATAGAAATGTTAGCCAGGAGCAGGTTTAATCAGGTTGAAGAGTGCAATATTCTTCTTTCAAAGCTCTCTTCTAAGGATAAAAAGACTGTGGGAATACACACTTTCTATGAATGGTTAAATCCAATTACTGATGAAGGAGGCGGAGCATATCCATTTAGAACTGGAATTTCAACTGTCAGACTAGCTATTGCTGATATGGCTCAAAAAATAAAGACAAAACACTTTGTCTAGTATAATTATGATGCGAGAATTGATATCTTCAATCGATGAATTGAAAGAATGAATGAATTGAGTGAACGAATGAATTAATGGGATCAGATTCTTATCAACAGGCTAATCCTGGCTGGCTATCTCTTGTCATTGTTTAATCAATTTGAATTAATTTGTCTTAAATTCGGCATCTCTAAATAGCTCATAGACCTTATCCAATTATATAACTATCCTGGTTTTGTATCCCTTTCGAATTCTGCTTAAGAATCTGGTATTTGAATGATAACTACCATTACGACGATGTTTTTGTAACATCCATCTTTTTAGTATATAAGACTGAGATCAAGAAGAATTCAGCGACTACTCTGTATAGGTGCCTCTCGGAAATTTCGAAAATCCAATAGACCAAATTCTTTTATGAAATTGTCTAACTGTTGTTGGTAATCTTTTGGTTCCAACTTTTCCCTTTTTACTCTATCAAGGGACTTTAGCATGTAAGCAAATCTATCATAGCTCATCTGTAAGCCATAATAATCTGATACTCTGGTCAACGTAGTCTCATAATGACTCTTTATACCTGATGCTGTTGCGTCAGAAATTAGAATAATATCATATCCCAAATTGAATGCATCTCTTATCGAAGTTTCTACGCATATTGAAGTGTCGACTCCACAGAATACCAAAACATTTATTCCAAAACTCTGCAACCACATTCTTAGCTCAGTATCGAGAAAAGCTGAATCTCTTCGCTTTATGATTAGATGATCTTCTTCTTTAGGCTTTAACTCATCAATCGTTTGAGCATCCCATGTTCCCCTTACGCAAATGGGAATCTTCATTCTTTCTTCACGAGACTTAGGTAACAGAATATGAACTTTGGTCAAGAGATCAACCCCGCTAGCTTCCCTAACCGATTCAGTATAAAACACCGGCATGCCATATGATTTGCATAAGGAAATTAGATCTTTAATCTTTGGGATAATTTCTCGATAAGCAGGCGTATTCATTCCTAATTTATCGTACGATCCCCCCTTTGCTACAAAGCCATTTTGCATATCAACAACGATAAGACCCATGTTAATCCTAATCCCGGCTAAGTCAACTTCAAACATGTGACATGATATTTGCAGTGAGATAATTAAGTATTAGTACGGACTTTGATAGCTTTGAGAATCATACTACATTGCTAGCTTGTTCTATTCTTATCATGGAACAGTAATTCCCGCTGGAGCAATTAGCGCTTTTATTCATTGTAGATTATGAATGAATAAAACTTACCAAGGAGGAATCAGTTCAAAAAAATTGTCTCGTTAATCTTACCACTTTGGTTATAGCCCCTATCCTGTTTGATAGGAAGGTAGGAAGCATAGGCAGGAAGTCTAATTTGTTCACCTGATAGTCATAGAAAGTTACCCGATGTCTAGTAATTGAGTAATTTCATGCCTTTATGACAAATCGAGTTCGAATCTTTGATAATCAAACCACGCAGGATGTATAGATTCGTATTAGGAAATGTACAACATATCACCATACCTATCCTAGATTCAGATATCCTGTGCCGCCTTGGAAAATTTGATTCTTTCTTCCTTTAGTCACTTTAAATGCACATATAGAACCATGCATATATCGGTCATGTAATATCTTGGACAGGCGCGGAGTAAGCCTAAAAGAGGGTCTGCCGCTCTACATAGCTGGCATTTTCTTGACAACAATAGGAATTCTATATTTATCGTATTTCTCTGCCGGATATTTTACCATAGTATCTGTATTCGTACTCATTGTAGCCGGACTTGTACTTTACCTAGGTTGGGTGCTCCATTTTGATAAGGATAACAAGGAATTTGACAATGGCAGTGGCGGTGGAGGCATTTTCCTAGAAAAACCCCCAACTCCATCCTAGGTCTACCGTTATTACCTCATCTATCGCTGTCACAATAGTAACTGGGAGATTAATGCAAGGGTTTCCCAATGTTTCCCTCTCTCGGTTTCATGGTATGAAGCAGGGAGGGTTCGTAACTTTTTCATAATATATTTGAGCGAATACTACTGCTCCTATCCAATCTTTTTCATTTTCGAGCCACAATTAGGACACGCAATTTCTCTATGTTCTTTTCCACAACCCATGCAAAAATACCTCAATGACAATTCTGAACTGCTATCCGTACCTGAGGAAATTGAATCAAACATGTTTTTTGCACCGCCTGGACCCTTGTACCTTTTCATGATGCTTCTATATCTCATATAGTTAACCAGAACCAAAAGACCTAGCACAGAAATGAAGTCATAAGGAAAAGGCAACAAGAAAATTAGAAGTAAACTGATACCCATAAAAGCTCCATGCCACATTAGTCTGTAATTATGAGTCCATTTGTTATTATCAGAAATTTTCATATGGCTGTATTATAATATAATTTACAAATGATTTACTTAAGGATTAGAGTTTGCTCAGCTCTCCTTTCCTTCTGACAGTATCTTTTCGGCAAAAATCAGAATGGTTTTGCGTATCAAAAACAGTCCTGTCTTGACAATAATAACGGTTCACTTAGTTGAGCTGTAGGAATCCACTATGGGCCAATATCTGCATTTTAGAAGATAGAATCATTATTAAAAGAATGTTATGTAAGTGTCATATTAAATGGATTTCCTAGGTGTTACTTAAGTATTATTTTATGTGCATAATCAAAAAACGATGAATCTTTTCAGTGGGTCTCTTGGTTCAAAAGACATCTCTGCTTATGTTTGCAGTAACTTTAAAATTAGTGAGCGCTGAGCGCAGCATTCTTTTCAGGGTATTTCTCTACAGCCAACCTAGAATTGATTTTTTGAAAAGCGCACATGGACCTCATGGCCAGGAGATTACTCTCACTACATAATTCAAGTTTTGGATCTCTTTCATCTGGAAGTGGAAATCATTCTCTCTTTCCTGTCTCAGCTCTTGCAGCATCCCCAATTTCTTTGTCCTAGGTTTTTCTTATTTTCATAGAGACTCCTATCAAAACCAAAATATCCTAAAACTGTTTCTGCTGCATCAAGTATCATCTCTTTATACTTTTGTTTGTTATAGTCCAGTTTTCCGCCAATTCCATTGACATAGTCTATTGATGCTACTCTACAAAGAGGATTTTTGTGCTGCGAGTAAGTGTAAATGTATTTGATAGTATCGCCTTTGGATGGAAGTTTATCCTCATTATTATTACTGAATAGCTGCGCTAACATGAGGAAACAGATATTTGTATTTTTCATATATCCTGTCCAAGTAACTTATGGATTATGAAGTCATCTCGAGTAATACCATCTCCCCCTATCATAATTTTGTCTATTGCCTTGACAACCAGCAGAAGAGCAACACTTTCAGAGATGATAGTTTCCGATT
>DASTCR010000168.1:0-7200 GCA_035710925.1 Nitrososphaeraceae archaeon
TTTGACGATACTAATCCATTAAATGAAAAACCAGAATACTATGAATCATTTATCCTTGCACTTGAGTGGCTCAATGTCAAACCCGATATAGTTAAGAATACTTCTGATGATATTGAAATTTTATACAAATATGGAAAAAAACTTGTTTTAGATGGCTTTGGATATGTCTGTACTTGTAACCAAAAAAAAATCCATGATCTCAGATCAGCTGGCGTTGAATGCCGTTGCCGTACTGATACGCAGAAGTCGGGGGATCTTGTCAACCAATTCTTCAGAGGAGAATTCGATCAGAACGAAGCAATAATCAGGTACAAAGGTTCAATGTCGGACTCCAATACTGCAATGAGAGACCCTACTCTTTTTAGAATAATTAAAGGGAATCATCCTCGACTAGGAAATAGATTCGATGTATGGCCTACATATGATTTTGCCGCTCCAATAGAAGACAGTTTAGACGGCGTGACACACGCATTCAGGACCAAAGAATATGAATTGAGAAATGCTGTTTACTTCGCGATTCTCGAAAGGTTAGGACTTCGTAAGCCAATCATGATGGAGTTTTCGAGGTTGGAATTTAAAGGACTTCCTGTTTCAAAAAGAAAGATAAAACCGTTGATCGAAAATGGTATTGTTAAATCATGGGATGATCCAAGGCTTCCCACACTGGCAGCGATGAAAAGAAGGGGTTTTGTCCCCGAAGCCATAAGAAAATTCGTTCTTTCATTAGGTATGACCCTTGCTGAAACCAAACCTCCATTTGAATCTCTTGAGGCCTTTAACCGAAAACTAATTGAACCCGTGAGCATCAGAGTTTTTTTTGTTAAAGACCCAGTCGAGATCATGATACTAGGTGCGTCGCCTCGTGAAATTATCTTAAGGAATCATCCAAGTCTTGACCTTGGATTTCGCAAAATTCAAGTCCGCGACTCTCTTTATATTTCCCAGGCTGATGCGATAAGACTGTCGCCCGGTGACGAAATGAGGTTGATTGAATTGTACAATTTACGAATTGTTGACATTAGAAATGAAAAAGAAAAGCTGACAATTATCGGCTCGTATTCAGGAGATGAAATCAAATCGGATCTGGCAAAGATTCAGTGGGTAGCGAAAGATGACGCTCGCCCGTTCGAAATCCTCGTACCTAGGGAGCTTTACTTAGGTGATAACTATAATGTTGATAGTCTTGAGATCTGGAAGGGACTCTGTGAGTCATATGTAGCAGGGCTCAAGCCGGATTCTAAGGTACAATTCGTGAGAATGGGTTTTTGTAGGATTGATCACCCTGGGTTGGCAATTTATACTCATAGATAGGTAAGCAACAATATGAAGATCGCCAGAATAAAGGACGTCTTAGCAGGAGAAACATATGCCATTCTATCTAATGACGCAGACAAACTGATCACAAGATCTGAAATACAAGAACAAACCGGAATACCTCTTCCTCCCACAGTCAAGGACTTCATGTTTAATGACTGGACAAACGAAGTAATGGCATATCAAAAAGACCTCGAATATGATACTAGTCTAGATTCCGTCGAGCTGTTGGCACCTCTGCCAAATCCTCCCACAATAATATGTCTTGCGTTCAACTATTATGATCACGCAAAGGACGCAGGTCTAATGCCTTCTGATGAACCGGTAATTTTCATTAAACCCCGCACTACACTGAATTCTCCTTATAGCGATATAATTTGCCCTCCGTTTGTAAAGAGGTTAGACTATGAAGCGGAAATTGCAGTCGTTATAGGAAAAAGAACAAAGGCTGTATCAGAAGAAGAAGCATTGAACTCTGTGTTTGGGTATATGATAATGCACGATGTTTCAGCAAGAGATATTCAGTTCAAGGATAAGCAGTTTACAAGAGGGAAGGGAATAGACACATTTGCTCCGTGCGGTCCTTGGATCACAACTAAAGACGAAATATCTGACCCTCAAAACTTGGCTATCACCACTAGGGTTAATGATGAAGTTCGACAGAATTCTTCTAGCCTAAATATGGTTATTCCTATTAAAAGAATAATCTCAAGTTTGAGTAGCGTGATGACTATTGAAGCGGGAGATATCATTTCTACTGGTACTCCTGCTGGAGTTGCCATGTCGATGGCCGATCCCAAATACCTAAAAAATGGAGATATTGTTGAAATTGCAATAGAAAAGCTTGGAAAAATCCGAAATCGAGTAACAGTCAAATGATCCCATCAGTACATGCTTCAATAGGGAATGCAGTTGAAAATCAGCTTCTCTTGTCGGGAATGTTTAGCTGCGAATTGAACTCACTCTATCTGATTGGGTTAGCTCCCTTTCCAATAGTCGTGAATAGTGCAAGTAGGACTGAAATAATTTGTATCTTAGATTGGACATTTGAATTGAAACATTAAGGGCGCCAAGGCAAGTCTCGAGAGACCTATCAGATGCAAACTCCCTCATTGCTGTCTCAAAATCTCTCATGATTTTCTCATGTTCGGAGGTATCCTCGTCAATTGCCTTCGAAAGTGCATCTATCTCGTTTGAGGACTGCCGCTCGGCTCTGGTCCTGCCTTTAACTTTTGCAGATTCTTTTGACATACTTAAAATGTGTGTGGATAGAATAAATTTCTTCCTTGGACTACGTTTCATATTAGAACACACTTGTGAACAATATATTTATTTAGCTTAGACAGGATTCCAAGACTATATATGGTGGTTGATAATCCAGGAGTTATCACGTATATTAGAGTCCTCAAAGAAGATCTTGCTATTTTCAAGATTACACCTACAAATAGTCCGGTCCCCGACTTTAAGGCTGGTCAGTTTGTAACTATAGGTCTCCATAATTCTAATGAAGGAAAGATAGTAAGGAGGGCCTATTCTATTGCGTCACCTCCAGAGCAGAAAAAGTATTTTGAACTTTTAGTAAGATGGGTGCGTAAGCCACTTCCAGGACGCTTAACTACTGAATTGTTTAATAGAAAAGAGGGGCAGGATGTTGCCTGGGTTAAGCCTACCGGAATATTTACCATAAATGAGAAGATGCATGATGGAACCCCAGACAATCGAAGAATGGTACTAATAGGAGGCGGCACAGGATTGGCACCATTTATTTCGTATTCATTGCATTTAAAGTCTATAGGAAGTAAAAGGGAGATAGTTGTCTTGCACGGAGCCAGCTATGTTGATGAGTTGAGTTATAGGGAACTATTGACAGAGCTTGAAGAAGAGAGCACGGATGTAGGTAGAGATACGTGGAACTTCCGCTATAGAGCAAGCATTAGCAGACCGCAGGAATGGTTTAATCGGTCATGGGACGGCCAAAAGGGTCGGGTCGAGTCGTTTCTCAGACCAAAACCCGGCACAGATCAGTCGCCTCTCGAAGAATTAGTAAATGAGAGGATAACTCCGGAGAATACCTCCTTCTATGTATGTGGATGGCAGGGAACTGTAGATGGCGCTCTAGACTATCTAGTTCCAAAGGGTTTTGTTACGGAACGTAATAAGAGAAAGGATGGTAGTTATGATATCAAGTTTGAATCGTACGGCTAAAAATTCCTGAAAGCTGCTCGATGAAACTGTTAAACCCTTAAATACATTGTGCCGTGTCAAAGTAGGATATGAAGTTTGAATACGAAGAATTCTCGACTGTAGAAGATGTTTTTCTGTACCTAGTATCCGTTGCCCCTTACATGAAACAGGTATTACCGGTAAGCTCTTACAAAGGTTATGTGTTTTCCATAATTCCACTCACTCCTTTGTCTGGAGATGTCTTAATGATGATATATACCAAGGGACACGTTGATCCAGGAATGGTCGAGTTTGACATATCTACTAGAAAATACAAGAGCATCGCAGCAGTCGAAAGAGCTGATAAGAATTATTTCATTATTCTAACTCCAAAAATAGCTACTGTTGCTGATAGTGCTATTGAGCAGTTAGAGGGAATTCCCAAATAGGAAACTCAAGATAGACAGATATTCATTGTTTCGATTTATTTGATTTCAGTTCTAGCAAACAACGTCGGCTTGCAGTTACAACTTGGCAGGCACAGATGCAGTCACAGATCTCCTTCGTGAATAGTGGTCAACGATGTCTTCAGGAAGGCGTCCATTAAAGAGTTCTTTTGATAGTCCCCGGAAGTACCGCATAATGGCCCATGTGCCCGCTCTTATGAGTCCTGCCATAAATAATTTCATAACTGGACCATACGATTTGTTTCTAATAATTATTGGAATGATATCGTTTATGACCCAAATGTTGTGTTCCCAACATCTCCAAAACAGCGTGAATTGAGCTTCGTTTAAGTTGCCAAAATGCATGGAGTTCCTTTCCGAAAAGTCCTGGTAGAGTAATGGCGCTATTAGCCCTCTCATCTTGGTCTCCTTAAAGTCTTCTATCAAATCAATAGTGTATTGCGTCTCGTCAGGAGTCTCATCAGGCCAACCTATTATTAGAGTTAGCGCTGGGAACCAATGGTTCTGGTTCATAATTTTACAACCTTCCCGGACAACCGCGCCCCACTCATCCGTCTGGAAAGGCTTTGTCTTGATTCCCAGGTGCTTCTTGACTAGGCTCGGCGCGACTGTCTCAACACCAAGGTTCGTTGCAAGCCACCTACCGTTCTTATCCATATCGTTGATTTGAGATATTTTCCGTATAAGATCTGGGGATGACGCAACGGCTGACAATGTCATGTGGGTAGTGCCAACGAAATTAGCTCCAAGTGATTTCAATCCCTTCCAGAGGTCCAAGATAGCATCTGAATTAGGCACAAATTCCTTGTTGTCGCATCCGTACAGCAACATCTCATCTGACTGCAGCCATATTGAATCAAAACCATACCTAAGATTAAAACTAGCCTCGGTCTGGAGTCTATCTAGAGGCATATCTTTTTTCGAGCGCTTGTTGACATCACAAAAATCACATCCCCTACCACATCCACGCATGGCCTCAATGAGAGAGTTTATAGTAGGGCCCTGGATCATAGGAATATTTTCAATATTTCTTACAAATGTGTGAAGTAATTCGGGTGCCTTTCCATTTTCTAAGTCATGGAATAGGTCTAGTGCGAGTTCATCGGCCTCTCCCACAACAACGGTATCTATGCCGTGGATCTCCATTCTATCTGGCTTTGCAAGTTCCCATGCACCGTTACCGCCAACGACCACCTTAAAATCATACTTCTTTTTTAATTGAATGATAGAAGCGCACATCTTCTTGAACTTCATAGCTATGTATGATAGTTTTTCTGGAGACATAGTTGTTGTTACTGGAGCCATTCCTAACGGATCCATAACGTTAAGTCCCACAACCCGAGTCTCCGGTCCTACACATTTATCAAGCATTTCTGGATTAGCCAGAAATACTTCGGATCTGTCGTATTCCCTTAATAAGGCACTTTCAATTCTTCTAAGGCCACACTGTGCTACCTTTACCTCGCCTGTTGTCCTGTCGGTCTCGACACTTGGACAGAATAGCTTGTCGAAGACGACCTCTGGAATAAGCTCATAAGGGCCGCAGGCAATGAACCCATATAGGAAGTTTCCTCTGTAGTTTGTCATGAGACTTCTATCTGCTGTCAACACTATGCGTCTTCCAGCCGATGCCATTTACGATATCCTGTTTATTGCGTAATCTAATGGGTATAAATCTATTACCCTATTCTTTCGAGTATGGCTCAGGGTGAGTTTAGATTCGTCAGTACAATCCTTTTCTGCGACCTTTTACCATGATCAATTTTAATTCATCGTGATGGAGAAGGAATAATGCATGGGTAAACGGTGCCCATGTAAATTCAAAATGCTCGTACGAAATTTCTACAGTCTTAGTCTCTGTTATAGCAAAGTAAAAAGATACTTCCTTTTTGGATTTCATACCATCGGATCGGAAATATGAGTAGTGGATCTTACCTATGTAAGACTTGATATCCAAACCGCTAATCCCAGTCTCCTCACAGACTTCGCGGGTCAAAGTTTGAATCTCATTTTCGCCCTTTTCTTTATGACCCTGAGGGAATCCCCAAAAACCCCTCCTATTCCTTAGCAAAAGGAATTCAGACTGATAATGGGAAAAAGACTCTTCTTCAATGCCTTTTCTTCTATACGATATGACAGCTCCGACTGACCGCTCTATTAGCGCCACTCCGAGTACAAATTGGTATACGAGTAACTATTATAATTATATATGCCCCTGTGATAATTCGAACTTCAACCTCAACAACGTTAAAGGTATTAATAGCCAAGCAAGGAATCCGATGGAGTGGAGGGCCGGTCGTCTAGTCCGGTAGGATACGGCATTGGCATTGCTGAGGTCGTGGGTTCGAATCCCACCCGGTCCACTTTAATCCATTGACTTGCTTAATTTTAGCTAAATTCTGTTTTGAATACTTCCTGTATTTTAAATACGATATTCTTCCCATGTATAATATGATAGTTTTTTGTAAAGTTTTTTTCCAAATGATTATATCCTAAAGCATTAATTCTTCTGAAGGTTTCCAATTTCTCGGACTCGATAATACTGCCTATGCTCTCCTTTTGATCCCGTATTTTTTTTACAACATTGTGCGGCAAATAGTGAGGGTAGATCTTTGATTTCGCATTTACCAAGACCTTGCCATCTTCTTTCTGAACGATATTTACTGATCTATGAATAACATCAATGAAGTCGTCCTGCTCTAAGATCTTAACTTCTGTTTCGGAACCAATTAATATAGATATCGTATTCTCCAAAGTCCCTGTGACAGAAAGTAATATCTTTTGGGGTAACGGTATTGTCTTATTTATTTTTTTCTCGAGATTGCAGATGCCCTGCTGTACTTTATTGTGCTCAAGCTCGATAAAGATGTTGCACATTAGAGATCCATATAACCTCAAGGGATAGCTATCCAATAACCATTTTGAGTACTATAATTACCAAAGTAAAACCAATTGTAGACAGACTAATGGCTTTGAGCGCCTTCTCCTGCTTCTCTAGCCTAGAATCAGACCGACGTAATTTCTTCCGAACTTTATACTTTCTGGATATTCTGATGTGAAGCCAGCTTAGTGATCCCGTAATTACAGATAATCCAACTGGAAGGATGTCGAAATGATTAGTCTGTATGATATATCCAGCAAAAACTGGAAGAGTCCCCCAAGAGACGGAAAACCAAATGTCATTGTGAAAAAGACCCCTAAACACTTCGAAATTATATGCAAATACAAAGAAACCTTCAAGTAAGGCAATTACCCC
>DASTCR010000169.1:0-4875 GCA_035710925.1 Nitrososphaeraceae archaeon
GAATATATCTGTAATAATTGTGGTTTAGTAGTATCCTCAGAGAAAGCTCTGGAAATGAGACCAGAATGGCGTATTTTCAACTTAGAGCAATCAAATAATAACAGTAGAATAAGAACGGGGATGCCAACCTCCCTGGCAAGACATGATATGGGTTTATCGACTATAATTGGAAGAACAGACAGAGATTATACCGGAAATAGAATTGCAACTTCTATTAAACCTACAATTGATAGAATGAGGATATTGGACTATAGAACCCAACTATATAGTTCTACAGACAGAAGTCTCAAAAGAGCCTTTGCCGAACTTGATTCCTTAAAGGATAAACTGGTGTTACCTGACTCCGTAGTTGAGAAAACAGCATATATCTACAGAAAAGCTCAGAGCAGGGGAATGATTAGAGGAAGAACAGTATCAGCTATGCTTGCCGCTGCCATATACATTGCATGTAGAGAAATTGGGGTTGGAAAAACATTAAGAGATATAGCTCAAGGCACTAATGTAAAGCCACAAACTCTTTCGCAAAGCTATCGTATTTTGCTTACAGAACTAGACATTAAAGCGCCTATGCTTGATCCTATGAGATGCGTAGTTAAGGCAGCAAACAAGATGAAACTAAGTGAAAGGATTACAAGACAAGCCCTAAATATTATGCAAACTGCTGTTAGGAAAGAGGCAAGTGCTGGAAAGAATCCCATGGGATTAGCAGCAGCTGTTTTGTATATTTCATATCTTAACAATAACATCAATGAAAGTACTAATAATAATAATAAGAGAAATGAAAACAACAATAATGGCAAGAGGTCACAAACGTCCTTTGCTCAAGCAGCAGGGATAACTGATGTAACTTTGAGACATACAATCAAAGATCTTAAGAGTCGATTGCTATTGCTCAATTAGCTCGCTCAGTTATCTCAACTGAATTAGAACTTACCCATTACGGTAAAACCACATACGAATACACATTATGTTATAGCTGAATTAATTGTTGAATAGCAATAATTGTGTATGATTCTGATTTTACCTTGAAATATCGATGTTATCTGACAAAAAAATAATATGTAGAAAATTACACATACCAAGTTCAGCTTGAACACAAAGGATGATGCCATTAATCTTCATCGGCTTCTGAAAGGAAAAATTGAAATCCAAAATCGGGTCTCTATTGATAATATCTTTGATGATGAGAAAGGGACACTTGGTTTAATATATACTCCAGGAGTAGCAGATGTTGCAACAGAAATAAGTAAGAATAAGGAATTGACGTATGATTTTACATCAAAATGGAATAATGTGGCCATAGTATGTGATGGGACAAGAGTTTTGGGTTTGGGGAATGTTGGCCCAGAAGCTGCTTCTCCAGTAATGGAAGGGAAATCCGTCTTGTTCAAGATTCTAGGTGGCATAAACGCTTTTCCATTATGCATAGATATGAAGGATAAGGAGGACATAATTAAATTCGTCAAGGCAATACAACCTGTATTTGGAGCAATAAACATCGAGGATATAGAATCACCCAAAGTCTTAGAAATTGTGGAAAGACTACACAATGAACTCCAAATACCTGTCTTTCATGATGATCAACATGGTACTGCGGTAATTACACTTGCTGCATTAGTAAATGCTCTTAGGATTCTTCACAAAGGGATTAGTGACATAAGGGTAGTAATAGCCGGAGCGGGCTCAGCTGGATATGGTATATTTAGAATATTGCAGGAGGCAGGATGTAGAAATATTGTTGTGACTGATAGTAGAGGAGCAATATATGAAGAAAGGGTAAGCGGCATTGACAATCAATACAAAAGAGAAATCGCTGTTAAATCTAATCCCACGAAATTAAATGGAAGCCTTACTGATGCTCTTAGAGGAGCGGATGTATTTATTGGGGTCTCAGGAAAAGGCAACATCTTAAACAATGAAATGGTGCGATCAATGCATAATGACCCAATTGTATTTGCGCTGAGTAATCCTGATCCAGAAATACTTCCATACGATGCCTTAAAAGCAGGAGCAAGAATTGTGGCTACAGGTCGATCGGATTTTGCTAATCAGGTCAATAATGCTGTTGTATTCCCGGCAATCTTAAGAGCACTGCTAGATCTTAGGGTCAAAAATTTGGACGAAGCTATGCTTGTATCTGTGGCAACTGCAATTGCAGATATGGTAGATAGTAACAATTTGAAATTTGATTATGTGATTCCCAAAGTAAACGATCCCCGCCTAATTCGAGTTGTTAGCGACACCTTAAAAGATGCTATTGGAAAACATATTGAAAGGAAAAAACAAGGGAAATAAATAAAACTGGACCGCGCAGTTTATAACTGCATATAAATCAGTTGGATACTTTTCTGTGCAATGTTTAGTTGATCTTCTCTTCTGCTTATCGGGTCTTAAAGAGTATGCGTGCGTGTTATTGCTGTTTCTGTTCCACAAGACCTTGCAAGTGCCCTTAATAATGTTAAGCCAAATTTGGTATAGCCATTTTTGAAGCCCTTTGTCGCAAAATCATTGCCAATGCTATTGAAACAACGGAGACTATAACAGCACTTAAGAATATCAAGTTAAATGACAATGATGAAGGAAAATAGGCCCTTATCCCATCAAGATTTAACAGTGTCTGATTTGTTTGCATATACATCCCAGCCAAAGCTGGACCTATCGAACTTCCCACTATTCTCATAAGACTGCTCATACCTAAAGAAATACCACTGAATTGTCCAGGCGTTGAAAGAATAATGACATTCATCGCACCTACACTGGTCAGGGATAACCCGGTGGAGAGAATCCCAAGGTTAGCCGAAACCAATAGTTCACTAGAATGGAACATAAACAATCCAATGAAACCGACGGTAGTTATAACGGTACCAAAGATGATTGGTCTTAATGATCCTAATTTTGATATTATAAAACCAGAAGTAGGACCGAAGATTAACAGCACAATAGCAAATGGAAGTTGTACTCTTCCAGCACTTATGGCGTCTTCTTCAAATCCAACTGGTTCTGGGTTTCTGACTAATATTGGAACTGTTTGAAAAACCATAAACATAGAAAATCCAACTAACATTATAATCAGATTTGCAGGAAGTATTGATTTATGGAGCATGAGTTTAAAATCTACTAATGGATATTCTTCTTGTTTTTCAATAATTATAAAAAGTGTAAATGAAATGACTCCTACGATAAGAAATGGTATAATATACGGCGAGAAACTAAAATCGGCTGGACGATTATCATTTCCACTAGGCACAATAGCTGTCTCCATATCGCTGCCAGACGTTTCTAGAAGTGTAAGTACTAGCAGAAATGAGACAACTGTAAAAGTTAATGCGATTGCCCCTTTAATGTCAATATAATTGGAAGCCTTAGAGAAAACGATATTGTCTCCACCATTTGTTTTTTTGTTACTAACATTATTCCCCGATTCTCTTCCTGGTCTTCTTTGCTTTTGATCCGCACCATTACTTTCAGTTATATGAATAAATCGCCATATTATTATGAGAAGAGAAATAGCAATTGGTATTATTGTAAAAAATGTACTTTGCCATCCGTAGTCTTGAACTATAATTCCTCCTACGGTCAAACCCACAACAGCCCCAGATGCAAACATCGAAGTTATTACACCTTGGCCTATCGATATCTTTTCTCTTGGAAATTGGTCTCTTATCATTCCAAAGGCAATAGGAAACATTGACATCCCTATTCCCTGTATTGCTCTAGCAAATATCATGAAGTATACATCTGAGGCAAATCCGGCTATAGAGACTCCAATTGCATAGATCACCATTATGACCAATAAGATTTTCTTTCTTCCGTAGATATCTGATAGTTTGCCAGCTATTGGAGTCATTACAGCTCCTGCTATAAGATAGGAGGTGAGGATCCACGAAGACATACTATACGATACTTGAAAATCTCTGATAAGATCAGGAATACCTGGTATCAGCATTGTTTCTGCATACATTACCATAGTTGCTATGCAGCTGAGTATTGCCAGCATTTTCCATGCATATGCTGATATTTTTACAGAGTTAGAGGGAGAGGGAGAGTGAGAGTTATTGTTATTATTGCAAGTTATCTTATTTGGTTGATTGCTGTTAACATTATTATCCGATTTTAATGGTTTCATTTAGAATCCTTTCTTTCCTTCGGTTATCTTCTTTCTTGTTTTTTGCTTATTGTATTACTGTAGTAGAATAGGAGGCAGTAACTAATTTATTCTGAAAATCATACATTTGCATAATATACTTATCAATAATATCCTAATTAATTGCATATAAATGTAGGTCGAACATCTTCACTCTACTTATGAAATAATGTCTCATTAAGGCGTACTATATCCTGAAGTAAAAAACAAGACAAATAGATGGTATTGGGAAAAAGTATAACGCTGCACCACCACCTACATAATCTCCCTTATACTGAATTTCTTGTAATCGGCTTGTTCAATGAAGTCATATCTTATAAAGACAAATCCAGGTGCAAACAATATTTTGTTATGTGGATAATCATTGCATATTCCGTCCTATGCTTCAGCGTACCATTGGCCCTTGTCCTTATACTCTAGTACTTTTTCCCATTCTCCACCATTTTTGCCGTCAGTTAGGTCGCGATATAATTCCAATAAGACAGAGCCTTCGTCTGGCAAAGTTTTCACTATAAACTTAAATCCAATCCACTCTGCTGGTGGAATCCCACTGCCTTTAGGCCATAGATATTTAGGTTCCTCAAATGGAGGAACTGAGCTGTGTCCCCGTGAGTATGAAATAATTCTTTTTCAAATGATATTCTACCATCATATGTCATTCTGCCATAGTATGTATCAGCAAAACACTCTTGATCCGTATAGTGTTTGCTTCTTGCTCCTGCAACAAATCC
>DASTCR010000170.1:0-3561 GCA_035710925.1 Nitrososphaeraceae archaeon
GAAAATATCCGGGTTAGTTGTTGAATGCAGCAAAAGAAAATGCCTTGCTCATTATCCCCTTTAATTTTCTGAAGTGATTAGATCAAAAGTAATACTTAGACAGTCTGAAAGCCATGACGACTTGGTAAGTTTAAGATAATATTGGATATGTCGCAAGAATACTAATGTTACTATACATGGTGTAAACAGCTTATAGAAATAAATAGTCATACATGCCCAATAAATTGGGTTATTTAATGGCATTTGAATAAAACACAGATAATTTTGATTATTTCACTAGTATTTGTCTCAGTCATAATGTGGATAATATCAGCACAGCAATATGACATTATGATGTCTACAATGATGATGTTTCATAACCCGATAGCATTATCATTATTTATAGTAATTTGGACAGCAGGAATGGCTGCTATGATGTTTCCAGCAATTTCTCCCATGGTTCTACTTTATGATAGATTGATTAAAACTAATAACAATACGTCCGGTAGTAATGACGAAGCATTAATGCAGAGAAAAGGAGAAGCAGGGGCATCATCACTTGTGGTCGGTAAAGGTAATAATGAAGAACAAAAAAGAATGAAAAGAATGAAAAGAAGAGTAATACCTTCTTCAATATCTTTTTGGTCACCCTATTCATTCAAGATGATGTTATTTGTTGGCTCGTATCTTCTAATATGGGCTCTGACTGGTATTGCTATTCTTCTGGGCTGGTCAATCCCAATGAATTATTTTCTAAAGGAATCTACGATTACCACTCAAAATCCGGTTGATCTTGTCTTTGGAGCATTACTAGTCATATCTGGATTATATCAGTTCAGTCCGCTAAAAACCAAGTGTCTTGGATATTGTGAATCACCCATGAGTTTCTTTATGAGAAGATGGAGAAGCGGGACTGTAGGCGCAATGAAGATGGGAACGTACCATGGATTATACTGTCTTGGATGTTGTTGGCCTTACTTTTTACTTATGGTGGCGTTAGGTTGGATGAATTTGTTATGGATGGCTTTGTTTGCAGCCATAATATTTGGAGAGAAGGTTTGGATTAAGGGAGGCAAATGGGTTGCCAGAAGCACAGGTGTTGGTTTTGTGATTTTAGGAGCTTTGGTATTGCTTGGTATAATGGAGGTTCCGGTTGGAGATATGACCATGACAGATGTTGCAGGTAACAATAACAAAGACATGCAGTCAGATAATGTACTGAATAGGGGAATGGAAATGAATATGGATAATGGAGACAATAGCATGCAAATGAATATGGAAATGAATAAGGAAATGAAGAATGATATGGTCAGAAAATGAAAAATATATTCTTTATCTTTAATGTGGTACAAGTAGACTTTTTTGCAAAGAAGACTAACTTGTAGCTTGATTTGATGTGTGTGTATGTATTATTTAACTCAATTTTCAGATCAGAAGCATCCATGGAAGCAGCCTCGTCTTTTATGTCATTGTATGTGTGAATATGTCAATTATAACAATTGAATTATAGAGTGTGTATCGAATGAACACCTATATCAAACTGTATAGAATAATAATGAGTTTAGCGTATTACTAACTACTAAGATGAGTGAATTCGCATTCTTTCGTTTTATGAGCAACAATATGCTTGATTTAGAAGAGCAGCAACACAAAGATGAGATAGTTTCACTTACTGAACAAGTATTAGATGCCAAAGGCATTGAATGTGATTCAAAAATATCCAAGCTATCTGAAGAACAATTAAGTGAAATACTTAAACAAGTTAGGAAGCTCAGAAAGAAAAAGAAGATTGAAAAAGATAGTGAAAGACAAGAAGAAGAATTGGATATTTCTGTACAATAAAGATTATATGTATTTTTTTGTATTACCTCCACCACAAGTTTGTGAACTACTATTAAAGGAAAACATCAATCCGCTAACTAACTGTCGGAGCGACCAAAAGTACTTCTTCGATGACTTATTCAAAGTAATCTTTCAGTTCAATTCTTAAAGCGAAGTTTCCACTCCTACCCCTGTCTGTTCTTTTCTCCAAAATTGTTGCGAATTGAACAAAGCTCAAATTTTCTTAAAAATTTCAAAAATCTGGAAATGTGTTGCCGGACCATATTTTGCTTCGATTTCTGCATGAGTTGTTTTATGCTTCAAATGCATTCAACGCAATCCTTATAATTTAAACCACTACAATACTAAAGATAATGGTAACAACATCAGCCAGAATGCAGAAGAAAAACTTGGACTCTTCACCAGATGAGACACGAACATTTGAAAAAGGAAAGATTGACGTTGCTAACTTGGGAGATGTTACTATAGGTAGAGCAATATTTGAACCAGGATGGAGCTGGGAAAAGTGTGTCAAACCAATCGCCAAAACATCTAGTTGTCAAGCTCCTCATACTATGTATGTTATCTCAGGAAGAATGAAAGTTGTAATGGATGATGGGGCTGAAGGTGAAGCTGGTCCAGGAGATACTGCAGTAGTTCCTCCTGGACACAATGCGTGGGTAGTTGGCAATGAACCTTGTGTGGCTATTGACTTTACAGGTGCAAAAGAATACGCTACAGGCAGCAGATGAATTGTTTAATAATAAACTAATGACAAATAGCTATCTTTCCTCATTTTTTGTTATACGCTAGTTTTCCCGGAAGACATGTATATGTTGAATAAATACATTGGAGTTACTATTCCTCTACTACTTGTCGATTTTCTTATTTGATCTTGTTTGAGGATCCTAGTTAGGACCATGCTGTAACTTATTGAGATCCTAATAGATACCTATTTGATTCGTTCTTAGGAAAGATGATACACAAGCTCTCTGTTTTTGCTAACTGCTTGCCTCTAGTATTCATATATCGGAATGTTGTAATATACTATAGCAGTAGAGGATAGGTATGTGATAAGTCTGGCTCAAAGGAGCCTGACAAAAGCATATCGGGGTTGGAATCGATTAACACCACTATTCCCCCTGTTTGATGCCTCTATTGCTGATTTATCAAAAAAACTAGTGTTGTTTCTCATCAACAATACACATTATTTAAGCGAATATTTTTACGAGAGAAGAAGAAGGTGTACACTAATGCTTAAGGGGGGTTTTCTTAATTGTAGTCAAAGTTGTTTGTAGTTCTATAATACAGACTAAGGCTGTAATTATTTCTAATGATTACTTTCCCTCATAAGCTTGCCTCAAAGTCATTATGTCAAGCTTATGCATTTGAAGCATTGCCTTCATGACTCTGTCTGATTTCTTAGTATCCTTATCTTGCAGCATTTTTGTCAAAACATTGGGAACAATTTGCCATGAAACTCCATATTTGTCCTTGAGCCAACCACATACCTGCGCCTGTTCATCTCCGCCCTGGGAAAGCTTCTCCCAATAATAGTCCACTTCTTTTTGTGTCTCACAATGTACTTGAAATGAAATGGCTTCGTTAAATTTAAAAATTGGACCGCCATTAAGGGCTACAAATTTTTGCCCTTCAATTTCAAATTCCACAGTCAATACCGATCCTGCTTCCTTTCCATGAATCTCGAATCCTTCTTTTCCATAGCGGGTAACATCGCCAACCTTTGAATTTTTAAAAATG
>DASTCR010000171.1:0-11756 GCA_035710925.1 Nitrososphaeraceae archaeon
TAGGATGGCATCCTTCTTGGCAAATTCTAATATCCTTGGATTTATGAGAGACCCAGAATATATAATGACGTCAGCATTATGCATTAGGTTCATTGCCTTTAGCGTAATTAGTTCCGGGTCGCCGGGACCGCAACCCACAAAGTATACTGTATTATTATCTGTCATTTTGCCTTTTTGCCACCATTAGCGAGAAATACTTTTCAGTCGTCTCCCTACTGTGGCGCAAATCTTTCAGGCTATGTTGCTTCAGTACTTCTTCTCCTGCCGAAATATCTTGTGCTATAGTTATTATGGATTCATCTAAGAACCCTGCATCTCCAAGCATGTTGACGATATCCCCAAAATACCTACCATCTTTAAGGAAAACAAGCGTATCGCAGGACGATGCGGTGCGTTTTATCTTGTCGAGGTCGTAACATGCAGGGATTATGCCAAGAGTTTCGTCTCCTTCAGCTAGTGCTATCCTGGCTTGAGCAGCAAAAGCAAATATGGACGGGATTCCAGGAACAATTTTGAAGCTTATCCCCGGGTGATTGGAAGCTATTTCTCTTTGAATATATATCCAGGTGCTGTATAATGATGGATCACCTACCGTTAGATACACCACCCTCTTGCCACTTTTGACCGCTCCTACTATCTGGTCTGCATTTCTTTTCCAATATTTTTCCGTATGTACTTTATCTTTGACCATGGGAAAGATTAGGTCGACAATTTCAACAGATTTGCTCAAATATTTCCGAACAATGGATAAGGCCATACTAGGCCTTCCTTCGCGTGCGGTCGGAGCAAAGACGATCTCAGCATTTTTTAAGAAAGCTGTGGCTTTGACTGTAACAAGATCAGGATCGCCTGGGCCGCATCCTATGCATACGATTTCCATTTTAGATGACTGAATGCTCTGACTATTTAAATCAAAGTATCTGTCTCAAGAGAACACCGTTAAGGCTTGGTCGCAGAAATTACCGTAACAGTATTCCTTGCAAGCATCATTGTTCCTGTGCTGACCTGACGACTTTTAGCTAAGGTTATTTGAGTTACGTCAATTCCGCCTAGTCTAGATCTTTTGAGTGCACTAATTGTCTTGTATGTGGTTTCTATAAGGATTGTATCGATTACGATTCGACCACCTTTGGCTAGCTTGTCCGTAGCCATGCTCAGTATACGATTGATATTGCCCCATGAGCCTCCGATCATGATAGCCTCAACGGTTGGTAGAGTTGGTAATACGTCTTCCGCCATAGCCGTTATCGTTTTTGCCTTTACCTCAAACTTGCGAAGGTTCTTGATTGTCAAGTCAATAGCCTTCTTGTTAAAATCTATAGCATATATGTTATTGCTCCTTGTCTGCAAACAGAGTTCGACCGTTATGCTTCCACTGCCACAACCTATATCTATGGCTGAAAAACCTTCCTTAAGTCTCAACTTCCCAAGCACAATTGCGCGTACTTCCTCCTTAGTTATTGGAACATCTGGATCCGTTTCGAAAAGGTCATCCGGGATACCAGGTGTTCGATAGTCCCAAAACAATGGTTGCAGGTACCTTCTATTTGTATTTAACTTGCGATATTCTGATGTAAGATTGTGTAGGTAGCTATCATAAACATAAGCAACAAAAATATGAACGGAAAGATTCCGTTAGTTGCCACTTTTCTTCGCTCTTTTTTTGGTATATTCCCTGAAAGTCTTTTGGCTGCTGCATATGAAATTATATAGAAAATTATTGATATAACAAGAGCAATTCCCACAGCAGTGGCTTGGTTAGTACCTGGTCCTATAGTCAGGCCAACGATTACTCCAGCTATTAAACCGGTAAATGCCCTGACGTAAAAAACTCTGTCGAGTGTTTCCAATTAGATAAGCTGAGTTATACGCCCTGCTTAATTCCTTACGGTCAAACCAAGATTTGTACTTGAGGTTAATATTAGTGATTTCACTTATCAATCGCGTGGAGCTTTCAGGCGTAGAACTGAGTTTTCTTATTAACAAGATCAAAGCAGAGGTTACTTCAGGATACTACGTCAGCGCTATAACCCCTATAACTAAAAGTTCCTTCCTCTTCAAACTTCACCATGCAACTAATCCAGACATCATGCTTATGGTTTCAACTATGGGTATCTGGACTACGAGGCTGAAATTTAAGCCACTTGAGCATAATGATCTTGGGGAAATAGTTAAGTCAAACCTAGAAAGGTCTAAAATAGAGACAATTGTCCAACCGGGAAGTGAGAGGTTGGTTTTATTCTATTTTAGACAACTGACACTAGGCCTGAGAATTCTTGTTATTGAGTTATTCGCTGATGGGAACATGATTTTGTGTGACAAAGATATGAGTATCTTGGCCGTTCTTAGACCAATTGAGGTAAAGCACCGAACCCTAAGGGTTGGAACCTTTTACAAGCCCCCGCCGAGCAGGGGAACAGATGTGTTAAGTTTGTCCATTGACGAATTTTCCAATTCAAGGAATAACATTGAACTATTAAATCTCCCAATTGTTAAGTGGGTTGGTAGAATCACATCGCTGCCAAGAAAGTTTGTCGAGGAAATTATCGCTAGGTCAAACCTTAATGCGAAGACCGTGAGGGATTTGACAGCTCAAGATATCGAAAAGATCCATGCAAATACCAGATTCATTGTCGAAGAAATAACCACAAGCTCTAAACATCGTCCGACTATTATATTGGATGAAAACAGAAATCCCAAGGAAGCCCTTCCCGTACCGATTGACGCGGTAACCGCTTCTAGTATGAACACGCAGGTTCCAGAATATATGGAGGCGGTAGACCAGGTACTTAGCTACAAGCTATTAAATCTTGGGAATAAGTTAAAGACAGAACATATCGACGCAAGGGTCACTGCGCTTTTTCACGACATTGTTGAACAAGATAAGGCAATGGAGATGGTGACTTCAAAAGCTCTTGCCATTAGAAAGATTGCTCGAGAGCTAATGTCAATGCCCTATGAGGGCCCAGATCTAATGACCTCCAATTCCTTCTTAAAATTAATTGAAGAAAAATCGATAAAAGTCTTCAACTCGAAAGGCGTCAGATACCTAGAAGTCGCAGGCGAAAATATTCAGCTGCAGCAAAATCCTGCCAAAATGTCATCCATGTTGTTTGAACGAGCAAAAGATATGGAAAGAGGATTATCATCAATTGAACAATCTAAGGCAAAGCTAGTGGAACGCATTAACAAACTCAAGAGCGAAGCCGGCTTGATTGAGGCTAAAGCGGGTAAAGTTCAACAAGTACGAGGCAAGGAATGGTATGAACGCTATCGATGGTTTACTACAAGCGATGGTCTATTGGCAATTGGGGGTAGAGATGCCTCATCTAATTCTGCCATAATCCGGAAGCATCTAGAGGAACAAGATCTCGTCTTTCATGCAGAAATACATGGCTCTCCATTTTTTGTCCTCAAAAATCCCAATTCAGTTGAAAATATAGGTCAAAGCTTAGCAGAAGTTGGCCAGGCCACAGTTTCTTTTAGCAGGGCTTGGAAAGATACCTTATCTAGCGGGGACGCGTTTTGGGTAACGGCTGAACAAGTAAAAAAAGGAGCACCTACTGGTCAGTTTATTCCCAAAGGGTCATTTGTTATCGAAGGTAAGCGAAATTACATAAAGGGAATTCAAATCCAGCTCGCTATAGGCATCGTGGAACAGAAGGGAGATCTTTATCTTTGTTGTGCACCCAGCCAAGCACTCAGAAATAAATCTTTGATTTACGCTGAGCTGCTACCGGGAGGGCTAGATCCAATGATCATAGCTAAGAAAATTAGAAGTGAGTTTCTTTCTTCCCTCAATACTGATAACAGTCAGCAAGTGCAATCACTTTCATTATTTATCCAATCAGCCAGCATAGATGAATTTATAAGGACTCTCCCTAATGGACAAAGTAAGATTACAAGTCTGCATCGAGAGCAAGCAAGTAAAAAGCCAATTCCCTTAGATGGCAAGGATAATGAAGCCATTGAGCAAAGTAATTAAAGGCTTTGTCCCAATCTACCGCCGTGGTAAATATCCCGGCCAAAAGTCATCGTGACGCTAGTATGCCGACTCGAGTTCTCGTCAGAGATATAATGAACAGTCCTGTCATTTCGGCTTCGCCGGATAGTACTATTGTGGATGTTGCATCGAAAATGAAGGAACACAAAATCGGAAGCATTGTAATACTAGAAGGGGATACGCCGGTTGGCGTTGTTACTGACTGGGATATTGTCTCAGGCGCAGTTGCAAGAGATATCAAACCAAGCACACTCAAGGCTTCCGAAATAATGCAGCAACTTCATACAATAGAAGGAGAGGACGGAGTGACAGAAGCCGCCCGCTTGCTTCGTAAGCATAATATAAAACGTCTAGGAGTGGTATATAAGAGCAAATTAGTCGGCATAATATCGGCTTCAGACGTTATTTCTGTCACGCCCGATCTCGTGGATGTTATTTCGGAAAAGGCGTCTCTTCTAAGAGGTGAAATAGGTAGAGGTATAGGCAACGTCTCTGGCTACTGCGATGAATGTGGCGAATGGTCTGATCTTTTGCAGTTTGAGAGCGGAACGTTCACCTGTGAGGAGTGTAGATCCGAAGCACAAGGTTGAGCATGATTTGCCGACGTTTTTGGCTGATGCAATGCTGGGGGACATTGCCCGGAAACTTAGAATCCTCGGCTACGATACGACTTATATAAAGGATACATCGGACAGCTATGTTTTGCAAGCTGCTTTAAAGGAAAAGAGGATATTACTAACGCGTGATAAGGAACTTTTTAAACGAGTGGTAAAGCGCGGTATCCAAGGCATTTTGCTTGAAAAGCAAGACGAGACCGAAAATATTGCTTACGCGTTAACAAAAAATAAGATATATCGCGTATCATTCAATGCCAAAACTGCTCGGTGTTCTCTTTGTAATGGAATCATAGAACCGAGGAGTTCCACAGAAGTTAAAGAACTACTGCCCAGACACGTTGCGACTTTACATAGTAAGTTTTTCCAGTGTTCCAACTGCGGTAAGGCTTACTGGGAGGGCAGCCACGTTAGTCGTCTACACATGCTGGCGCAAAAGATTAACAGCAAGATCAAAAAACCCAGTAATGAATAAACAGCTAACCTCATCCTGGACCATGATAACAAAAGGTTAAAATCCCCACAGAACAAGAACAATACAATCCCAAATGAGCAAAAGTCCCGAGCTGGAGAGAACAGTCAACAAGGTTTTGACACAGCGGCAGGAGGAATTTATAACTCGAATTGATTCCGCCTACTCTCAAGCCCTTTCCAAACTCGAGTCGTCCAGAAGCGGTCTTCGATCGGAATATGATCAAATTATACAAAGTTCAAAAAAACAGGCAGAAAATCTAAAGAGACAGATCCTAGGCGCGAAACGTCTTGCTTCTAGAAACGAAGAGCTTTTGCTAATCGAAAGTGCTGTCAATGACTATTTTGAGCGAGCAAGAGAAAGGTTGGCTGAATTGACCAGAGACAAGGATTACAAAGCCATGATAAATGAAATGATTGAAGATTGTAGTTCTGCAATAAACACGGAAGAAATTATCATTGAGTGTAATGAGAAAGATCTAAAATTGGTCTCGGAAGCCATCGGAAAGAAATCCAGAAAGGTTAAGTTGACTTTGTCAGACAAGCCAATTGCCATCATAGGCGGCATAAGAGCAAGATCCTCCGACGGCTCCCTGCTGTACGATAGCACTCTTGATTCACGCTCAGAGAGCCTCAAACCTTTAATAAGGAAGGCAATAGTCCAGACACTAAGAGGAGACAAATAGTCCATGGAAGCCAAGGGTAAAATAGTCTGGGTAAGTGGTCCAGCTGTAAAAGCTGACGGTATGTCATCAGCCAAGATGTATGAAACAGTTGAGGTAGGTAGCACAAAGTTGATCGGGGAGGTAATTCGTTTAGCAGGTGACATAGCATTTATCCAAGTTTACGAATCGACATCCGGATTAAGACCTGGCGAGCCGGTAAGAGGCACAGGTCAACCATTATCTGTTCTCCTAGGTCCGGGGGTCATTGGAAAGATTTACGATGGCATTCAGAGACCTCTTGATGAAATAGCGCAAAAGTCAGGATCCTTCATTGGGCGGGGGGTAGCTACAACTCCAGTCGATATGAAGAAAAAGTACAAATTTTCGCCGGCAGTAAAAGTCGGAGACGAAATAGTTGGAGGTTCGGTTCTTGGTTTTGTGGAAGAGACACCGCTTTTAACTCATAGCATTCTTGCGCCCCCGGACCACCCAGGGGGCAAAGTAATTGACTCGGCAAAAGAAAATACTTATGACATTAGCCAGGTGGTGGCAACTACTGAAAATAACGGAAATAGGCTAGAATTAAAAATGTTTCACACGTGGCCAGTTAGAAAGCCTCGTCCCTATGCTGAAAGATTTGATCCATCGGTCCCTCTTATAACGGGCCAGAGAATTATCGATACATATTTTCCTATAGCCAAGGGTGGAACAGGTGCCATTCCCGGAGGATTTGGAACGGGAAAAACTGTCACATTGCATCAAATAGCAAAATGGGCTGACTCAAAAGTCGTAGTTTACATAGGTTGCGGCGAACGAGGCAATGAGATGACCGAAGTCCTCGTCGAATTTCCACATTTGATAGACCCAAGATCCGGTAGACCACTAATGGAAAGAACAGTTCTGGTGGCAAATACGAGTAATATGCCAGTAGCCGCAAGAGAGGCTTCAATATACACTGGCGTTACTATTGCAGAGTACTATCGCGACATGGGATTTGATGTCGTTCTCGTAGCAGATTCTACAAGCAGGTGGGCAGAAGCTCTGCGTGAGATGTCTGGACGTCTTGAAGAAATGCCAGCAGAAGAGGGATATCCTTCCTATCTTGCCTCTAGGCTTGCCGAATTCTATGAACGGGCAGGACGTGTCAGGGCACTTGGCTCGCCTGAAAGATCAGGTTCAGTTACAATAGTGGGAGCGGTGTCCCCATCAGGAGCAGATTTCACCGAACCTGTTACCACACATACCATCAGATTCATCAAGACTTTTTGGGCTCTTGACACAAGGCTTGCTTACTCTAGACATTATCCATCCATAAATTGGATGCAATCGTACTCGGGATATCTTGAAGACGTGTCAAAATGGTGGAAGGAAAACGTTAGCGCAGAATGGTATGGGCTAAGGGCTGAGTCATATAATATTCTTCAACGAGAAGACACATTAAAAGAAATAGTCAGGCTCCTTGGACCCGAGGCATTGCCTGATGAAGAAAAGTTGGTTCTTGAAGTTGCACGTATGATCAAGATTGGGATATTACAGCAGAATTCTTTTGACAAGGTAGATACGTACTGTAGCCCCCAGAAACAGCTCAAGCAAGTGAAGTTAATGGTTCAATTCTATAAGAATTCGCAAAAGGCCCTAAGAGATGGCGCCTCGCTAATAGATATTAGGGCCATGCCTGTGATAACTTCTCTACTTAAAGCCAAATTTGAGGTTACCGACGAAGAGGTCTCAAAGCTGGATACCATGGAACAAGAGATGAACGACCAGTTTAGCAAGCTTGGTCAGCGCGAAGAGGTAGAGGTGCTTGTCTGAAACCGCAGCAGGAATTGAATATACCAAGGTAGGCGAAATTAAAGGACCACTTATTATTATAGACGGTATAACCAGAGCCTCTTTTGACGAATTGGTGGAAATTGAGACTCCTAACAAGGAGAGAAGGTTAGGAAGAGTTTTGGAGGTTGGTTTTGGAAAAGCGGTAGTCCAAGTATTTGAAGGAACTACAGGCCTTGCAATTACAGGGACCAAGGCAAAGTTCCTCGGTAAAACGATGCAATTGCCAGTTTCTCATGAGCTCCTCGGCCGTGTGTTCGACGGCTTGGGCAGGCCCAATGATGGCCTGCCAGAACCAGTTGCTGACAAATTCCTTGACGTGAGCGGAGAACCCATGAATCCAGAAAGAAGGGAATATCCTACCTCATTCATCCAAACAGGAGTATCGGTCATTGACGGAATGTTAACCCTAGTCAGAGGACAAAAGCTTCCAATTTTCTCGGGCTCAGGAATGCCTCACAACATTTTAGCGGCGCAGATTGCGCGGCAGGCTGCTGTTGTGGGTACTAAAGAAGACTTTGCTGTAGTCTTTGCAGCGATAGGTGTACAATATTCTGATGCCCAGTATTTTAAAAGGAGCCTAGAAGAATCGGGCGCACTGAGACGCAGCGTTCTCTTCCTAAATCTGGCCGATGATCCGGCTATTGAGAGAATCATAACGCCGAGGGTTGCATTAACAGTGGCAGAATATCTTGCCTTTGAGTTAGGTATGCACGTATTAGCAATTCTCACCGATATGACAAATTACGCAGAAGCACTGAGGGAGATAAGTGCTGCCCGAGAAGAAGTTCCCGGGAGGAAGGGGTATCCAGGTTACTTGTATACTGATCTCGCTAACAATTATGAACGTGCCGGCAGGGTAAAAGGAAAAAATGGAAGTGTCACGCAGGTACCGATACTGTCGATGCCAGCCGATGACATTACACATCCTATTCCTGACTTAACTGGTTATATAACGGAGGGGCAAATAGTATTGGGCCGTGACCTGTTCAGAAAGGGGATATATCCGCCGGTCAACGTACTTATGTCGCTTTCAAGATTAATGAAAGACGGCGTGGGCGAAGGAAAAACACGCGAGGACCATATGGAAGTAGGAAACCAGCTTTACGACGCGTACTCTAGAGCACAGGAAGTAAGGGCTCTTGCGGAAATCGTAGGTAAAGCCGGCCTTACCGGAGTTGACCTCAAGTATCTAGACGCTGGGGATCTGTTTGAGGATCATTTTTTGAGACAAGGCAACGATGAAAACAGAGCATTGGAAGAAACTCTTGGTAGAGCATGGGAGGTCCTCTCAACGCTGCCTGAGGGTGAACTAACAAAGATCAAGGACAAGAACTTGAGACAACATTACAAAGGTAGTAAGTAAACTCATGTCTTTTGGACGGAAAGTTATTGCAACTAAGATAGAGCTTATCAAAATTCGACGTTCAATACAGGTTGCAAGGATGGTACATAAAATTCTCGACGACAAAAGAGAAGTGTTACTAAAAAAGATAGATGAGATGATTGATGAAGCAAACAAAGCTAGAGGAGATATCTGGTCGCCGTTAGGGGAGATTTATACTTCTGTATACAACGCTTACATGTCATTGGGAACGACGACTTTAGAATCCGTGGCCGATTCCACACCTAGCATAATGGAAGTTGATGTAAACGTCAGGAGGGTGGTAGACGTGAAAATTCCCACTTTAGAAGTAAAGAATAAGAGAGGTGGTCAAGACTTATCATACGGCTTTGTAGAGACGAATGCTTCCGTGGATAAAGCGGCTAGACTGATCAAGAACATGCTGCCTCAGGTTTGCAAAGCAGCTGAATACGAAAATGCCATATTTAGCCTTGCAAAGGAGTTACAGAAGACCCAAAAACTGCTAAATGCTCTGGAATATGTTATTATACCACAGTATGATAGTGCGATATCGTTTATCCGTGCAACGCTTGAAGAGCGCGAGAGAGAGGAATTTGTCCGATTGAAGAAAGTGAAGGTACTTCTCGACAAGAGAAAATCAGACTGACGCTCTAGCACGATTGAGCTAAACCCAGTAATAAAAACAAGTGGATGTATTAGGGGACAGATAGGACCCGATTAACCTATCAAATGTCAGTAAGACGGCGTATATAACAGTATTATGCGTAGACAGTAGGCACAATGTCCAAGATAATGGGATCATGATGTTTCAGTTTAGGCACGTTAGAAGGTTGAACCACTGTAGTTATCATTAAATATGGCATTTTATCTCGAAAGTTTATGAAAGCCGAACAGATCCTAACATCTGCGAGTTCACATATCAGAATTGTTCTCGCTAGCCTTGTTTTCTCTCTAATTATGATGGCAGCGATACAGACTGTGGTCCCTGCCTCCGCCCAGGAAGATGAGGGTTCCGAAGCCGCTGCCTCGTCGAAACTCATCGGAGCTGGAATGGCATTTGGTCTTGCGGCGTTAGGCGCTGGTATCGGCCTTGGCTTCGTAGGAGCTGCAGGGCTCGCTGCAATTAGCGACAATCCAAAAATGCAGTCCAGGGTGTTTATTATCGTAGGTATGGTTGAATCAATAGCCATTTATGGTATAGTCATGATGTTCATTATACTTGGTCAATAGTCAGAGGCGAGTGAATGGTAGTCCGATATAACCATCTCTAATCTTTCTTTTCTTCTTCCGAAAAAACCGGACCAATTTAATAGTTCTATTTCCGTTTTATTGACAACCTGTAGTAAATTTGAGATCCAACTAGCAAAAAGCGCAAGATTTTAAAGACATTGAATATAGACAATGCACTGCTAAATGGGAATAGCGAGATTGGTAAAAACTTCCTTGGTTTTACCTAGATCCGAAACACAACAAGCGGTAAGTAAACTGGCAGAACTAGAATGGTTTCATTCCCTTGAGAATAATTCTGAATATTCGAATAGCTATTACGATGATCTTTTGCTGAAGGCACAGAGACTATTTCAAGAAATTGATGAGGTTGTACGTGCTTTAGAAGTACCGCTTGAAACTGGAGTGATGGTTACAATGTTCAAGGGCGCTCCCAAAGAAAGGACTAATTACGTTGTGGATGATGTTCAGGGTTTTATTGCAGAATTAGAGGAAAAGAGCGATACACTTCTAGATGAACCAAAAAAACTACTAGCCCAACGAGCAAAGATTGAAAAAGAACTCGAAGAGTTGAAGAATATAGAAGCAGCGCTTGAAATGGCTGCTAGTCTCGATATCGATATTTCACTTTTTAGGAACCTTCGGATGTTTTTTGCAGGCATTTTTGTTGTCAACTCTGCCGACGAACCAGAAATTGTGAAAAGTCTGGGTCCTATCTATCTTCATACACAAAAACTTAACGAAAACAAAACAGCTCTAATAGTTTTGAGCTCTGCTGAAGATTCGGAGAAAGTGATTAAGATTCTCCGAAGCTTTGGTGTGCATCCGCTGACTATACCATCCAGTATGCCACAGAATCCAACCACTGCCTACAAGGTTGCCCAGAGGAGGATCAAGGAACTGGACTCAATGTTGGCTCAGGTGACCAAGAGCATAGAAAAGTCAAGGCAGCAGATTACGACTAAGGCTCTTTCATTACACGAGTCAGCCAAGGCTGCAAAGGAAATTCTGGAAACTACCAGGAAGCCCCCTGGAACCAGGCACTTTGCAATAATTCAAGGTTTCATCCCTGATAGCATGCGAGGGAAGTTTAAGGAACTGACAAAAAATTACATGTCGATAATTGAGCAACCTGCTCCAGCCGTCAATGATCACCAGGAGGAAACACACGAAATTTTACCCTCTCTTCTTACCAATAGAAGGTATATCAACACATTTGAGGTGATAACTGAAACGCAAGGATTGCCACGTTACAATGAAATTGATCCGACTCCTATCATTGCTTTTGTATGGCCTCTTTTCTACGGGTTGATGTTTGCAGACTTCGGTCATGGTATACTGCTTTTTGGACTGGGAATATTGCTGAGGAATAGAGGAAATGGCTCAATTCGTACGTGGGGAACCCTACTGGCGGCAAGTGGTGCTGCCGCTGTCGTAGGGGGATTGGGAACGGGTGAAATATTTGGCTTTCATTTTGAAGACTTCGCAATATTGAGTCCGCTGGTTGATGCAATTCCACTCATCGGGGCGTTAAGCGTATCTGAACTCACGTTCGAAGAAGTAACAAAAATACTTGAAAT
>DASTCR010000172.1:0-5437 GCA_035710925.1 Nitrososphaeraceae archaeon
GAGTGGATAAATCCAATCAATGACCAAGAAAATGGAGCATATCCATTCAGGACTGGCATTTCAGCGATAAGGATAGCTATTGCTGACATACTCGCCAAAAGGAAAAGAAACAAATCATCGGAAAATGCTATTGATAATGATTCGGGTTCCCTGCATCAGTAACACAAGCTTATAGAGTTTGATTTGCAATCTTACATTATTCATTGAATGGTCGTCACTGCTTGTCATTAGTCAAACCAGCATTTGGAGATTATGAAGTAAAGCCGATAGATAGACAATTAAATTGACAAATAATCGAGAAGGCAAATACATACGTTTGAAAAAACCAGGAACCTGTACTATGCTATTGGCCAATATGTAGTATCCTATCACTACGCAAGCCATCATGTCATCCTATCGGGATTAACGTAATGTAGTGTCACTGATTAGCCGCCTCAAGCACACTGTTCCTGTATGTCTCTTCCGACAAGTATGACATGTTCAACATTACGAGGCGATTGTGTTTACTATTTATTGGTATAGTTTTATCGATCATTATATCGATCTTCAGAAGATTGGCTATTAATTCTATCGAGGGTTAGCCAAAAACAGATTGTTTATTAGATTTGTATATAATTTGTTTGTAGATAAAGTTGAGGACTTAACTCCTACGTCTTCTGATTCCATTCTGATCAGCCTTAACCTAAATTCAGCTAAACTCTAAAAGACAAGAACGTTTTCATAAAATTATAAAGCCCTACTGCGGTAATAATCAAGACATAAATCTGAAGAGATACCGCATTTCTGCTGACATTCTAGACCGGGAGTATCTATGCGAAGATTTATCAAAGAAGAGTGGTTTTGACATAGAATTCATTAATGAATATTGTCTCACACATCCCCTAGAAACCGTAACAGAACAAATTAAAAAAGAACACGACGTTACATCCGATAAGGGCCGTTATACTATTCTTGCAGATGATCTTAGCTCTGTATTCAGGAATGTAAAAAGTCTATCGACAATAAGAATCCCACATAAGGACTTTTGCTTCCTTCCAGTGGGTATAGCGATCTATGTGGAGGAATTCGAAAAAGATGAAAGTAATAACCTTAAAAAACAAAAAAGTTGGGATCCCAACCCAGTCAATAGCGACCTAATACAGATATTCAAAAAGTATGAGATTACGCACAATTCTCCAACATTGGATACGTTCATCGTTTATGCCCCAGAGTTTCATGAAGAATTAAAAAAGTCAGAAAGACACCTTTTCTCGACGGAAATATCTTTCAATAACCAAAAATTTTTCCTTGGAGATCTAAGTGTTATGCAGGATACAGAAGGAATAATATCGAACAACAAAATAAGTATTGAAAAGTTTAAGCAAAGAATACAACTACACGGCTTCTGGAATTATTTCGAAATAAAAGCTCTTCTATTCAAGCCTGCAGAACGAGATGAATGGAATGTTCAATTTATGTACGTTAGGCTGCTGGAAGAAGCATCTAATGTACTAGAGGGAATTAAGACTGACCATTTACTTCTTTTACATCACCTATATGACATAAGTCAGCTCAATGATTTCTTGAGGCAAATAACTTCAGGCGACAAGATTAAGATAGGTCAGATAACGGCATCAATTGAACTAATAAAGAATAAAATAAAATTTGAGTTTTATCAAAGATCTCATCCGTTTGCGATTTCGTTTGGGGTCGATTATCCTTGTTATGCCTTGAGTAAGTCTGGTACCAATTCAGACCAACTCAAAGCAGTTCAGGTGCGTCTAACATCAGAACTACGTAACTTGAGCAGACCTTTTGAGGACATTAGAGACGCAGTCGCACGTGCCTTAGGCCTTGGGTTTTTGGCCGGCGCGTATTCCCCCTTCATCGTGGTACTAGCACCCATGCTGATGGATGTCACACATATTGAGATGGATGAAGACAAGATCCATGTTCGATTGGATTGTTCGCCCGCTATCAAACTTGATGGATTAAGAATGTCATTGTACGGTAGAGATAATCAAGACAAACAGACAGGTTTGCATGAATCTATTACGGAGTTCAGCAGAGAAGGAGATTCAACAACAGTTTACTCGAACTATTATTTGAGAGAAGAAGACAAGCAATCTGTTTCAGTCAAAGTCGTTATATATTATCGAGAGCACCCATTGTATGAAAAACATATTACCAGGCCCTCCCGCTAATGTCTCTTAATGATTTTGAATAAAAATGAGCTTCTTCTTTGTTACCATTAGGTAGTATGACATATGGTGACCAACAAAGACAAATTCATAATGAAAGACCTTTTACCAATATTTCCTTAATTTGACCGTTCTCTACTGATGTGTCTACTAAATGCCTGTGTTTCGCTCTGGGTATATTAGTCCCCTTATCAGCTTTAAGCGCATCATTTGTCTTCAATTTCCAATAAATGTCTAGTCCATTCTCAATTAGGCCAAGAGAATAGTTAACAACCTCGCCCAATGCCAACAGAGAATACTTGCCATTCACCCTATCGACAAGATCTGCTGCTACTATCTTTGACATCAATGGCATATGTTCAGGGTTATCAATATCTGTCTCATATCAAAATAACATAAGCTTACTGCAGTCCAACCAAATTTCTGCCTGCTATCTCCCCGAACCTCTCTCACCCTCCTCAAGGTGCCACAAGTATTATTAAAACGCTAATTTCATTCCTCAAGTTCACATCATGGTATGTAGGAATCTCTGCGCTAATATCAGAATAGGTATGACCAGATATGCCTTAGGTATAAAGTATTGTAGCAAATGTGAAGTCTATCTATCTTACAATGGAATATTCTGTCCCTGTTGCGGACGGCAGCTAAGAACTAAACCACTTACTAAGAAAGGCAGGAAAAATTCACAAGTGAATCTATGAGGCAGGATCCTCTTATAGAGAAGATTCGATGGCAATAATAAGAATATTATCAGCTCGAAGGAGGATAGTGCCAAGTCTGTTATTCCCAACAAGACCATCGCCTTCACTTTCCGAATGCTCGACAGCGTCTCGAATAACTAAGTTCATATACTGATCGAAATCGAGTAATTTTCCTCGGATTGATCTCCCACCTCTCAATTTTATGATAACAGCCTTGCTAATATAAGTACGAAGATGTTCACTTAGTGAAGATTCCGACGCCATAATGCGTAGTTTACACCTAGCATTGTAACCATGTCTCCTTTATTCTTATCTTTTCCATTAACTCTGAATAACGTCGCATTTCGCAAATTTATTATTCTTACCAAGGATCTCATCCCTTTGGTCGCTTTTATCGGTAGAAAAACCGAGTTCTTGAATGTGCCATGAAGCGTGCATAATATTGTTAATAAGTCTACAGGCAGTAAGATAAATTTACCTGTCGAAAATTGCATTTAAACAGATGCGTTTTTTGCGATGTAGGATTGCCATAAGAATAGACGTTTAGCAATTGTTTCTGTTGGACTCATAGACAATCTGACCAATAAGGATAAGAACATCTGCCGTGTACCATATCTTTAGTGGCAGAAGATCATTATGGCTCAATCAATCCGATGGATGATATAATAAGAGAACTGGATAAAGAAACAGCTCGAATAGTAATTTTCAAAGATATCAGGAAATTTAGAAAATCTGTGACTGTGGTAAGAGGTTTAAATGAAACTGATGATTCAATAGGAATAACTAAGGAATTAAAGACCAATATAGGTACTGGCGGCACCTATAAAGACGGGCAAATTGTTCTACAGGGTGACCATCGAGAAGCAGTTAAGGACGCACTTATAAAAAGAGGATTTAACAAAGATACGATTGAGCTCCGGTAAGTGCAAAATTAATGAAATACAAACTTATTAATATCCGGTTTACCTGGGCGATCTATTTTGATTTAGCCAGTAACGGATAGAGCAAGGCTTTCTCCTACTATTTTTCAGAATATCCTCCATTCTTTTTCATTTTTTCTACTTCTTTGTCGACGGCTTCCGCCATCATATCTAGATCTTCTAAGTCTCCTAACCGTCGATATGTCAGCCTCTCCAGAGTTTGCAAAACGCTTTTGGCAGTACGAAACTGCTGAATTCTAGGGTCATTGATCTCGCCGTACAAGCCAATACCTTTTATGTTGTTCATTTTTGCAAATCCCAGTATAAGGCCATTAAAGCCGGTGATGAGCGATGATTGAGGAGTAGTTTGCACGCCTAGTCTCGTGATCTGTTCGGCCAAGTCACGGGAAGTTGTAGTAACGAATGTCTCGGGTTTTTTTCCCACTATTCTATTTGTGTGGAACGCACCCAACGTGTATATTAGTTGGGCAGAGTGCATTTTTGCAATATCTATGATGTCCTGGCAGAGTTCATAAAGTTCCTGATTAGTTTGAGGTTGGCCTGTTCCACCACCAAACACTATTACATCGCGAGTATACCGGTATTCCCAACTTTCTTGTTGAAAGTCAACATAGCCCCCGTTGTCTATCACATAATTGGGAGACGGTGGGTAAACATGCCTAAAGGCTCTCGTTTTCAATATCTTGTTTATGACATCAATTGCTATACTACCAACATTGCCCATATCCTGCATTGCGGCAATGATTATCGGCTTTTGGAGGTCTTGAGGTTCTTCTAACTTTACAAAGAACATTCTGCACCTGTTATTTTAGCTATCAAGCATAAAAAATGTTACACATTCTCAGGTCGTCGGACTCTAGATTGAGCTCAATAACCTTATTAGAATCTTCTCACTAACCCAAAATATGGATTATGATAACCTTTGTAAAGAAATATTAGCTCTAGACCAAAATATTAGATTCGCAGGCGTGTCGGATGAAACAGGCGAGATCCGCTATGGAGGACAGCGTCAAGGGGTTAGCAATCTTCTTTCCTCCGAAGAAACAAAAAGATCCAATCTACAGGCTTTGGCCAGGTGGAGTTTGCGTAACTCGCTCGCTCCAAAAATCGGCAAGGGAAGATATGCTATGGCTGAATACGAAAAGATTAAGCGTATAACCTTTCCCTTGGAAGACTTTCATTTGCTGCTGATAACAACAGAGATACCAGCAAACCATGAAAAGATTATAGATAAAGTGCTAACCATGATCGAGATCTCCAAGTCCTGATGATTTCTTCTTTTCTTTTCCTATGTTTGATTAAGTGAGACCAACCAATAAACAAAAAAATAAGGAGCTATTGATGAGGCTGGGCTGTTGCTTCATGTGATGCCCCCCAGCCTCCAATGCTGCCAGTGTAGTCACCAGTAACCTCTATAACATCTTCCGAATCAGATATCTCCTTAAGTTTTTCTAAAGTTAGCCTCTGGTTGGTAACGTAATGGGTACCACTATCATATATTGTAGGGAGCCATCCAGTTCTTTCGAATATCTTATTTTTCATCTCTTCAGAATCCGTTCCGGGTTTAGTAAATATCTCTACCATATAAAACGGCGAATGTTCAGATTTTTCCTTT
>DASTCR010000173.1:0-3153 GCA_035710925.1 Nitrososphaeraceae archaeon
AAAGTGTTAGCTATTTTTGTATATCCAACTAAGGCTCTGGCGCGAGATCAGTTGCCAAAAATAAAACAATTCGCAGAGCCCTTAGGAATAAATGTTAATATATATGACGGAGACACAACCAAAGTTGAACGTAACAAGATACTAACGACACTAATACCCGAAATAGTTATTACAAACTTTGACACAATACATTACCATTTATTCAATAGAACGAGGTTTTCTCGTATAATCAGAACGTCAAAATTTTTAGTTGTTGATGAGGCCCACATATATAGCGGAGTCTTCGGGGCAAATATTTATCACATCATAAAGCGTCTCGAGAGGAAAATTGGCTTGCAGAATAAGGAGAAAATCCAGATTATAGCAGCTTCTGCTACTTTAACAAATGCAGAGGAATTCTGTAAGAAGTTATTCGGAAGAGAAATGAATATTATACATGGCAGAGGCCGCAAAGGCAAGATTAATCTTGTGCTTCTGTTCCCCTCATTTCGCTCACAAAGAGCTCTAATGCTCGACTTATTGAAACACACTTGTGGGAGTCGCCACAAGACAATTGCATTTAATAGATCACATCTAGGTTCCGAGCTTTTAGCATTTTATTCATCCAAGCAAGGGATACCCATAAGGGTCCATAGGGCAGGACTATTACCTTTTGAACGAATGTCTGTTGAAGATTCATTTAAGAGCGGCAAGCTGTTAGCCATTTCTGCGACCCCAACCCTAGAGCTTGGTATAGACATTGGAGATATTGATGCGATTATATCTGATATTGTTCCCGTTAACAGACTAATTCAAAGACTAGGAAGGGCTGCGAGAAGTGGTCAGGAAGGTTATGCTTTTCTGGCATTTGGCAATGATCCCATAAGTCAATACTATAAACAACACCCTAATGACTATCTAGAGGATCATGAAATAGTATATACCGATCCCTCTAATCCATTTGTAGAAGAGAATCAGGTCCTTGCTATGGCTTGCGATAAGCCTATTTCTATGTCTGAATCGACTCCTATTTGGGATTGTATTCAGAAACTAATTTCAAATGATCTTATTCGGTTATCGAACGGAAAATTTGTACCCAACTATGTAAAGGCAATGGATGTCTTGAGAGGTTTTAGCATCAGAGGAATAGGAACAACTGTACATATAATCTATCACGGAAAACTTATTGGAGAACGTCAAATGCCTCAAGCAATTGAAGAGCTTCACGATAGTGCAATATACTTTTTGTCTGGAAAAAGGTACCAAGTTCGTAAGCTCCATTTTGACAACAAACACGAAGCAGGGCAGCAAATAGCAGGACCGAATACTAATACACCTTACGCTGAACTAGAATCACTTCCGGTCAATTATCCCTACTACACTAAGGCGATTGTAGATGAATGGCCGACCATATTGAAAACTCATGAAGCAAAGCAGGCATATGGTTTGGAGGTTATGTATTGTTCCTTAAAAATTCAAAAGAAAATTACTGGCTACGCTAATATCGAAGTTGGCGGAGAAGCGATACATGGGACAAAAGTAATCTTTGAGTCTCCTATAGAATTCGAGTTTATTACCAAAGGGTTGGTATTTCGAGCACCCAAGCCTAAGGATATTTTGATTGCTGCCAATGACGAACAATATGTAGAAATGAGCGGCTATCATGCATCAGAGCATGTCCTAATAGAGGGAAGTGTGTTGGCAACTGGAGGCGCATCGCAGGATTTAGGGGGAATATCTCTTGGTTCTTCCGGTTTGGTCTTTATTTACGATGGAAGCATAGGCGGAAATGGTGCCAGCAGGGCGCTGTATGACAAATTTGATAAAGCAGTACGAAGAGCCTTTAGAATCTTATCAGAGTGCCCATGCGAAAGTGAAAGTGGTTGTCCTAGATGCACATATTCATATCGATGTGGAAACAACAATGAATACCTAGATAAACATGCGGCCATTGAAGTCGTGAATAGAATCATAGATGGAGAGCGAACCAAAATAGGTGAAATGTTGTCTATGGACAGGCCGCTAGTCTGACTGCTCTTAATGCAATAGGCACAGTTCGCTTGTTGGATAAATAGTCCTAATTAGCTTCCACTATGACGATTTAATAACCTATATCATATCTCAAAAAGAGAGGATTATTGGAATTATCTGATATCGCTCTACCCGGCTTCTTCTTCGCCTTCCTCTTCTATCTCTGCATTACTAGGCAGATTCCTCATTATTTCAAATAACTGGCGGTCAGCTTCGTTTAAGGATTGAAGAGCACCTGCTGTATCATTGGTCTGCAGAGCTTGAAGTGTCTCATTAATACTGTTCCTAACAGATTCTAAGTTTTCGGTTTGATTGCCTGTGCTGCTGGTATTTTGTGCTTGTGCGTGGAGGTTTCCTACCGCCATCAACGTCGTTGCTGCTAGCATTGACGAAATGAATAGACCAGACAGCAACATCCCCCTGTTTATTTTTAATTTTTCATTCATAATAGCGCTATCGACTATGTCAAATATAAGATTTCACCTACTTACTACTCAAGATGCAACGACTTTGGATCTCCTAATTTTGTCCCTGAAACATTCAGCTAAGGATATTTTGGCATTTAATGATGCGACCATGTTATTGATTGTATGCCTAGCTCTGCCCGAGGTAGAGCTTGCCAATGGAACCGGAGAAATGTGTCAATCAGTCAGAAACCATAATGATAAGGTATTGTAAACGTTAGGGAAATACCATCTATCGATGACACACAATACTTTGATATACCTTTATCTACCTAAATACATGAAATCCACGATGACAGAAGCTGAAAAAAGAATATCAATAGCTCCAAAACCCGACAATAAAAGGCAAACAAGAAAAGAAAAGGAACTATTAAGAGATAAAGCTAATCAGGAAAATATAGCTGCGGCAATTGCAACGCTTGAAAATATTAATCGCAACCATCATGGCGAAGTGAATAGAAATATCAAAAATAAAATATCAGAGCTGGTTATCCTATTGAAAGATAAAGACGACAAATTCAGCCTATCAGTTAGAGCTGCAAATGCAATAAGTATGTTGGACAGACTTACGCAAGACAAGGGTATGAAATCACATATTAGAACAATGCTATGGCAGGTCGTTTCCAATCTCGAAGGTATAAGGGAATGATAGACATAGTAGTGACAAGAGTTTTGAATT
>DASTCR010000174.1:0-3329 GCA_035710925.1 Nitrososphaeraceae archaeon
GGGATTGGGAACGGGTGAAATATTTGGCTTTCATTTTGAAGACTTCGCAATATTGAGTCCGCTGGTTGATGCAATTCCACTCATCGGGGCGTTAAGCGTATCTGAACTCACGTTCGAAGAAGTAACAAAAATACTTGAAATATCTATAGCAATTGGAATAGTCCACCTATTGCTGGCATTTTTCTTGAGACTTAGAGCAGATATAAAGGAACGAAATAAACTGATAATATTTACAAAGGATATACCGACCATCTTGCAGTACTTTGCGGTAGTTGCGATAATACTTGCAGCAATTGGTTCAGGATATGATATAATCGGAATGTTTGGCGTGACAGGTGTTTCTCACACTGAACCGGTGCCATGGCTGACGTTTCTGTTTGGCGAATGGGTAACTGTCGAAGTTGTAGCAAAGACTGCTCCCCTGGTGATTATCGGTTGCGTTATAGTAATGATTATCGGTGGAATGAAAGAGGAGGAACATGCACGCAAGCATGGCAAGGATGAAGGTGGTGGTATGGTTGGAATAATTGTCGAGGTCATTATGGTGAGAATAATTGAAATGCTTTCAAACACAATCAGTTATTCCAGACTAGGCATAATGTTGTTAGTGCACGCGGCCTTACTAGTAACTGTAATTGATTCTTTTGAACATGGAGGCGGATATGCGGTATTGATTGGCGGTAATATTGGGATAATGATGATCGAAGGCTTGATTGTCTATATCCAGACAATAAGGTTGCATTTGTACGAATGGTTCCCCAAGTGGTATATTGGAGATGGTCAGGAATTTAAGAAGATCGTACCTAGGATGCTATACAGCAACTTCATATGGAAGGAACGCATCGGTCCAACTCCTGTACCCAAAACTAAATCAGCAGCAAAAATTGAGCAGGTAGTAAAATGAAAAGGTAGGGTTCCAAAACAGACCTGAAAATTTATTTTGGCTTCCTACGAACTTTTGTCAGCACACTCCTTTAAGGACTACTTCTACGTCATTCTGGTCTCACGAGATTCGAAAGAATTGCATCCGTCGGAACTCCCTGCTCAACACCTGAGGTGATAGCAGAGAGATTTCTAATTTCTAGCGTTAGAAGCTTAAGGGCTGAAAGCATTATCGCTACACTAAACATTGTTCGGAAGGAGCTTATGGTTTTTTTAATACCCATAGCCTCGAAGCCTGATTCAAGTTGCATAATCGCGTCGATGTCATTCTTTGGTGCCACCGGGATAATTTCCTTGTATACCGTCGAAGCGAGCTCACCGATTGCCTCTGAGATCTTCTCATAGTTAATCATCTTCTGAATCGTATCCCTAGTGACTTTGGGAGTTGTTGCTACAATAAGGTCACTAATTTCCACTGCACTCAGGTTCCAGTATTTTCCTCGAAGGACTGCAAGGACGTTATACGAATCTATATCCGTTGAAACAACCCTTTTGGTGTCCGGGGATTGGGACTCGGCAACCATAGCTCTATCAAGAGACTTGTAGAAGACATGATCAAGATACGTATCGAAGAGTCGAAGATCTCCCCTCTCCTTATAGGCCGCGGAGGCCTTGGCAGCGTCCTCGGAAAATTCGCTTCCAGTCAAAGCAGAAACGGCCTCATCCAGATCTTTGGCAACAAGGGCCTTAACCACGAGGTCTCTTCTACCCACTAGTTCTTCAGCTCGAAGATTTATCCGAGGAAGTAACTCCTCGTAAGATTTTCCAAGAGCCTTACCCTTCAGGACTAGTTTCAGGTTCCATATGATATATCTCACGAAGTACGCGTTTAGTATCCCTCCCCCTCCAACAATATTCACTAATTTCGCATGAGTATTCACAAGATATTCTCGCAGCGCTCCTTCAACTTTTTCAGCCGTGTATGGTTTAGTAAGTTTCGCAAAGGCGTCCAGGTAAATAGTGTTTTTCATCCTAGTTACCAATTCTTCGAGATCACGAGATTCGGCTAGAGTCTGAAGTTCGTTCTTAGTGAGCATTCGACCTCTTAGCCCGTGGGAGAGAACGGTGCCGAAGATCTTGCTCGGCATACTTACCTTACTCATTAGAAATAATAAAGTTCAACTAGACTTTAATTGTATTGCTTTGCTATGCTCTGAGCCTATTTTGTCATCTTCAATGCTATCCTATGTTAAATTCGCTAAATGAGAATCGGATAAGTCCGTACCTTATTCTGACTCAGCCTGTGCTATGTTGGCAGGCTAGTCAAATAAGGATGAGAGTATTTGAGAAGTCCGTGGTGAGAGAGCAAGTAGAACATAATGAGCAGTAAAACCTGCCACGGTCCCTATTATTATATTATCTGTCAAGTGTAGTAGTCCTAGAAAAATGGTTAATGATGGAAGAGATAGTATCAGAGCAAGAGCAGTACTGACCCACAAGGACTTTAATGTAGTATCTGGTGACGCGTTATCCAGTGGACGTTGCCCGTTAAAAACTAATTTTTTAGAGTAGGGCTCGCTCATCAAATATCTACAACATGCTTTCGATTATATACAATTTAAACGTTCATTATATGAATATTATTCACAACGGTATTTAAGACTGAAGAAATTTCGTATAAAATAACCAAAGGGCAAAATCTAGCCTGTGAAAGTTGGCTGAACGCCAAAAAGTTCATCGTTAACTTAGACTTGCAATGCCGTATATGAAAAACCATAGTTTAGGACCCTGAATCCCGACGCTTGAACCCATTTTGAACCCGACTCAAATCGCTATCATTAATTAAGCAATGTTGTGATTTTCGATTTGTCATAATATGGGCCCGTTGCAGCACACCTTTATATGGACTCCGACGGATAAATGATCTACCGCATGATAGAATCCCGCCACCCCCCAAAAGATCCGCCGAAGCTTACAAAGAAGAACCTATTTCTAACAAGTACGGCTCTTGCCTTGTTGATTTCCCTCCCTGCGATAGCAACAACCCTGATAATGCACTATGTCATTAAAACAGAATTGCTTGTGACCCTATCTGCTAGTCTGATTGCATTGTTCATAGCTATGGGATTTAGTATAAAAATTTCAAAAAGATTATCAAAGTATTAGTATAAATTAACGAGTCATGAAATTATCGGACCGTTTACGTTTTTCACACTATAAATAACAAAAGGGATTAAAAGTGGACGTATACCATTGGATAAACTAGATACAATATTTCGGCTGCAAAAGGAATTGGCTTCACTTATAGCTTCTGACAGGTATCCAAGTACCTTAGAAGAAAGGATCTCATGCCTTTCCACTGCAATTACTCACGAAGCGATTGAACTTCAAAGGCTTACAAATTGGAAATGGTGGAAAAAAAAAGTCAACTTTGATGAGAGGAAAGC
>DASTCR010000175.1:0-2344 GCA_035710925.1 Nitrososphaeraceae archaeon
GAATACGTAGGAGGCGTCTTTAACAGCAAGATCTATAGGCTCTAGGGATAGTAGTGGCTCGTCCTCCATAAGAGATGAAACATTTGCATATGAACTTGCGATCTCCGGTTTAAGAGTAATGGCCATCCTGGCCGCCTCATCAATTAGAGACACCTTATAGCCCCTGATTACCAACGATGAGGCAATTTGATATCCCTCCGTGCTGAGCCCATAGACAACAGTATTTTTAGAGCTATCTTTGCTCATAGCAAATCCAGACCGACCCCAAGCCGCATACCTCTTCCCCCTCCCCTATGAAAGAGAGGTTAAAGAAAAGGTTTTTTCTTACGAAGTCTTACCTTCATTAGTTGTGAAAGTTTGGTTTGATATATTGACTCCTAAACAGGTTATGTTTTTCAAGCCCGCCGTCGAAATGCTGAGAGAAAAAGGTCACGAACTATTGTGTACCTCGAGAGAATACCGCGAGGCAAATGATCTAGCCCGGCTGAGGCAAATTGACCTCATGGTGGTTGGAAAGCACGGGGGGGCGGAGAAATCTCAAAAGTTGTGGCAAAGTGCAAATAGGATAATGAAGCTAACAGAAATAATTAGTGCGTTTAAACCTGATGTTGCAATATCGTTTTCATCTCCTGAGGCCTGCCGAGTAGCATTTGGACTAGGAATAAGAAGTATTGGCTTCAATGATTCTCCTCATGCTGACGCGGTTGCCAAACTTTCCGTCCCGCTCCTCGACTTATTATTATGTCCATGGATTATACCGTATACATCATGGATAAGGTACGGAGTCCCGAGAAGGAGTATCATTAGATACAGAGGGTTAGATCCTATTGCTTGGTTAAGAAGATTTCAGGAGGGTACGCACGGACCTGCGCTCACGCGCACAAATTATTTCCCACATAAAAAAGGCGATAATATGTCGAAAAAAACCATTTTAGTAAGGATGGAAGAGGCCCAAGCCTCCTATATCGCCTTCAAGCAGCCTACGAATGCCACCGTGAAGATGCTGGACAGGTTAATAAATAATCTCTCCGATATCGCAAATTTCTTCATCTTATGCAGATACGACGACCAAAAGGCTCTTATTTCAAACAGGTATCCAGGCAAGGTTACTGTGATTCCAGATATTGTAGATGGCCTTGCGCTGATATCTCAGTCCGACATTTTCATAGGGGCGGGCGGCACAATGACCGCAGAGGCAGCGCTCTTAGGCAAGCCTACTATCTCAATAGCGCCCTCAAGCTTTTATGTGGAAAAATATCTTCTCTCACACGGATTAATTTTAAAAGCTTCGGGGCCTGAAGACCTCGCAAGAATAACCAGAAATGTGGCTATCAATCATAACTACGCTGCTAAGCAACTTAGGAAAGCGACTCGAGCAATAAAAGAGATGGAAGACCCCATTGAGAAACTCCTTTCACTTCTGACCAACGAAGATAAAATTATAAAGTTAAGAACTGATACTAAGAATGCCCGGAAAGCCCGGTAGAGGACGCCTAAGTTCCGCCGATTGTAGTGGCCAAGCATAGAGGCCTTTGGAGCCTTTGACCCCAGTTCGAATCTGGGCCGGGCTAGTAGTATGTTCTAAGTCGGTTCTACAGGAAGCGCTGAAGGGAATTCCCGTGATAGCTATACTTGCGATTTGTTTTTGCTAATTTTGGCTTGATGAATGGTTACTCGAGCGGCGGTTCCACAGCGTTTTACAAAATATCGGTCACTTATACACAAATATCCAGGCTAATTCTTTCCCGCCTGCGTGTATCTCTCCGCCACATGCGCGAGATGATTAAAAGCAGAGCTCACGTATTTATCACGTTCCGAGATCAGTCCCTCATATGCTTTTTTTTTCTGCAGCAAAATGTCAAACAGCTTACGTTGCTGTATAACAGATGGTGACCCAAAGGAGAGCCGACTTTCGATCGATTTTTCTGGACTTATACTTTGAATTACCTTAAGAACATCACGTGGCTCGACACCAGTCGCTTCATGTCCGAACGCGTTTTGTACATCAGATTCCGCTAGTTTACTGAGTGGAATGTTGCCTTTCTCAACAGCAGTCCTCACCATGGAACCAACCAGACGATGGGCGGAACGAAACGAGATGTGTTTTTGCGATACCAGCTGTTCGGCAATATCAACTGAAATGGCATAGCTGCTACGCGCCGCCTCCATCATATGAGCATGGTTTACTTTGAGCTCTCTAACTATCGGGGTAAGTACATTCAGGCTTTCCTTGACCACGCATGACGAATCAATTAGTACTGGTTTTAATTCCTGCAAGTCCCTACTGTATCCAGATGGAAGTCCCTTCACTAAGGACATTGCTCCAAAAAGGAACCCAACAACT
>DASTCR010000176.1:0-5385 GCA_035710925.1 Nitrososphaeraceae archaeon
GATGAAGACTTGGCAATTTTGATATTCTTCCAAAAATTTGATCCTACTGCTCCTGGTTCTATAAGTATTACTTTAATACCAAAAGGCTCCAGTTCATACCGAATAGATTCCGATAGACCCTCCAAAGCAAATTTAGAACCATGGTAAGAAGAGCTAAGCGGAATAGCAATTCTTCCTCCCATAGATGTTATATTTACTATTTTTCCTGCTCCTTGTCTTCTCATTACTGGCAATACTGCCTTTGTTGCTCTTACAGCTCCAAAAAAGTTAGTTTCAAACTGTGCCTTTATTTCATCCATAGATGAGTCTTCAAGCGCTCCTCCTAATGCATATCCTGCATTGTTAATCAAAACATCTATTCTTTCTCTTTCTTCAACTATTGTATTAATAGCATCTATAACAGATTTATCATTATCAACATCAAGTTCTATGGCCCGTAATTGTAAATTCTCATTTTTTGCCACGTCCGTCAGCGGTTTGGATTTTTCTCCTTCCATGTTACGCATAGTAGCATATGTATGAAAACCATTTCTTGCCAAGGTAAGAGAAGTTTCAAATCCTATCCCACTTGAGCTGCCAGTCACTATCGCAACCTTTTGATCTTGCATGAAAATCAATACTCTCTTAAAATCATAAATATTTATTCTTCAAGATAACTAATGATTTTGAAGATTAGTCCATGAATAGGGATTATGTTTAAACTCCCTTTGGTCTCATAGCTCTTTTACCTGCTCTCCTCCATTTATTGGACAGAAGAAGTACATTGGTTAAATTCCTAAGGCTGGATGACGATTACAACTTTATATTGGATTCACACTAAAGTGCTTCCGTTAGTTGTTATTCTATAAATTGTTCCTTGTCTGTCGTTAAACGTAAGAATATATAGATAACCATCTCCAGGTCCCACCTCTATATCAGTAATACCGCCAAATCCTTCGCCAAATATTATTACATCATAGGTTTCATTGCTGCTTACAACTTTATCAGAAATCGAATTATTAAATGGTAGAAGTAATTCTGTCCTGTCTTTATTTAATTCAAAATGATAGATATTACCATTCATAATGTCACCTACAAAAATATCATCCTGATACTGACTGCCTAGCTTATCAGAATCAAAGAATTTGATTGCTGTGGGACCAACATCATTAAACCAGGTAAATTCAGGCTGACTGTATTTGCCTTTTCCATTAAAATCGACAAGGTCCTTGGTTGGATTTGTAGCGACATGATCTTCAGTTTTCTCAATTGGATATCCTCTTAACCAAATACCATCAATCTTGTTCCATCCGCTGTTAAATCCTGGTTCAACTAAATTAATTTCATCACCAAAAATTACACCATTCTCAGTATCCCAGAGCTTTCCTGTTATAGGATCAAAGTCAATTCCAAAGCTATTCCAAATTCCATATGCATAATATTTGTTCGTTGGGTCTTTGTCGCCAATAATTCCAGTCTGTGAGACTGGTTTTCCGTCTTGAGTCATAACTAATATGCCGCTCGTTCCATCTGGATCTCCTCCATTCATAACATTTTGGGCTTTGGTTTCATGACCATCAACGCCCACTCCGCCTATCGTTATATACAAATTATTATCATATGGATTAACAAGAATTTTGCCGCCATTTCCTATCGCTCCAGGTGTCGAAGGCAGCTTCAACAATAATTTAGGCTGAATCAACATATTATCTACGAACCTGTATCTATAGACAAAATTCCCTAGAGGCTGTTTCCCCTGGGTAATATCCTCGCCATCCTTTCCTTGAATAGCGGTGTAATACAAGAAAACATATTTGCTGGCATTAATATGATCTGAGGAATTTTCAACACTCATATTATTGGTGTCATTTGTGAGGGCTTGGTAAGGTGGAGTGTGTGTTGGGCTTAATGCTTGGGGAGAAGAGATACTACTAACAGCGATACCTAACATCCCTCTATGTCCAAATGTTGCGACATTCACGTCTAACAGCGGTTCTTTCATCATTGTGTTATTCACAATTCTTCTCACAATTCCAGTATCTTTTTCTATGACCAAAATGTTATTATTATCTAAAAATGCAAAATCAGTGGGATATGTGAGTCCTCTGAAAATCACTTCCGTTTTTAGGTTAGGATCTATTATAACGGGTCCAGTTGGAAAAGGCAAGTCGCTTTCAGAATAATTTTTGTCTACTGTAGCATTAACAATTTTCCCATGAAGAGGTTGACAATAAAATACGGTGTACAAAAGTATGCTGAAAACTGTTACAAATTGGATTATTTTTCCAGCAGCGAATCTATACAACACGTATGGGTCATCAAAGTGCTACTAATAAATTGCTTGATATCCTAGGAAAAGATAGAAAGTCCCAACATAACGAAATTTGTTTATTCTGTATTGGCGGAAGTTGCCATTTCAAATTCTGTCACGCCCACTTTGACTGGTATAAAATTTATATTAAAAATAGATATCCTAGGCTTAAATTCTCCTTCCTTTTTAAAGGTATATGAAGCAGACTCAGCACCCCATCCTGAATGTGGCGACTGCAAATCTACATTGTTACCGTCTGGACCCTGAATTGAAAATCTGTAATCTATATGCTTTTGATTCTCTTCAGTTTCTTTGTTGATAAATATAATCTTAAAATGAGTCTGCTGTCCTATTTTTGGAGAAGATGGAGTCCAGGATAGTTGAACATCAATATCATTTTCCGAATCAGTCTGAGTAACAGTGGAGATGTCATCATTTACAAACACTATTCCTTCTATCCAGGAATGAGTAGGAGAGGAAAAAGAGTAAGTTCCCTCATCTTCAAAGATATATGTATAGGAGTCTTCTGGTTTTATAATTCCAGAATCAGCTACTAATTCTGTGTTATTACTCTCATCTGTTGTTTTATCTATGATTATTCTATGACTGACATCATCATCGTTAAACCATGTTAACTCCTTTCCACTTTCAATTGGATAATAAGTTATATCCAAAAATCGTGGTCTGTTATGGTCTTGAGCACCAGGAAGAATGGTAATTACTTCTTCAGCAAATGCTAGAGGAATAATAGCATAAAAAAAGATTCCAACCGCTAAGATAATAGATAATGATGAAATTATTATAGTTAATAACGACAACTGGATTTTTTACCAGCGGAAGGTTATAAACTATAATGGACGTTACAGAAAGAATGTTTGTTCGTTCTAATATTGATATAAGTATAATTCAAAGGCACCTAATCCTTCTGTAAGGATAGCATACCACCGGCTGAAAACAGATTATTGGATTGTTACACTGCTTCGTTATAGTAACCGCAATTTGGGCACTGAAATACAGCATTTGTAGGTATTTCGGCGCGAGAAACATTCTGTGCAAGAATACTAGCACAATTATAACAGACATAGTCAAGTTCACCACCATATTTTCCGTGTATAAATGGTTCAGGTATACTTCTGCTATTGCTATCACTTCTGTAGATAGGTCTAGTTCCTTCTCGAGGTTCAGCTATGATTCTACATCTAATTTCAACCATGCGTTATTTTTCTTCCAATCCTCTTTTTATTTAGACTTATCTCCACCCAAGTTGTGACAATTTTCAAAACTTTTCATATCTTTTAGCAAAGACAAAGGGCAAAATAGGTTTTTTAACTTTTTTTAACTCATTAAATTTAGAGTTTTCCAATTAAAACATAAAAAGTAATTTCCATACTATAGATGTTAGGTTGGTGTTGAATTTTGGATAATGAAGTGATAATTCAAAGGGATGATAAACGGGATCCAAGAAGAAAGAAGTATTTTCATCCTAGGTTTGCCATAGTATTGCAAGGACAGGAAATAAAATGGACAAATCATGATACCACAAACCATAGATTAGTTTCAGGTAATCCTGACACTCTTATTTCTGATGGAGTATTTGATACTGGAGAAATCTTGATAGGAAAGTCTGGCTCTATACGTTTCAATACTTCTGAAAGAGCATCGAGCATTTCGTATTTTTGCTCCCTACATCCTAATGAGAGAGGAATAGTAATAGTTTTGCCAAGGGAAGGAGGCCTACTCGACGACGAACAGCGTTTACAACTTCTCGAATCCACGTTGGTTCACGATGGCTCTCCAGAATTCAAAAAAACACATACCCGTCTAGAAAAATATGTTGATCCTGTTGTGCTGGAGCAAATACGAGATCCAGAATTAGTGACCATGCAAAATAAGATTCTAACGATTGTATTCTGGGATTTAAGTGGGTTTTCTGTTTTATGTGAAAAACTCAAGTCTCACAAAGAGCTGATTGTAGAGTTTCTGAGAGAGTATTTTTCTGAAGCAGCAGTGATAATTCAAAAGCATAAAGGGGTACTTGACAAGTTCATGGGGGATGGAATAATGGCTTTTTTTGGTTACAAGGACACTGATGCTAATGATAATGGAAGGAAAGGTGCGATTAGTGCAGTTAAAGCAGCTATTGAATTGAGGAATTTTTTTGATGAAATGAAATTAGAATGGATTAATCTTTGGATAACAAAGACTGGTCAGCAAGTAATATCCACTGATTTAAGGTGTGGAATGAACACGGGGAATGTATTGGTTGGACTCATACTGACAGACGTGAGAGATCAGTTTACTACAGTTGGGAGCAACGTAAATTTGGCTAGCAGACTAGAATCTGTGGCTAATAAAGACCAAATCATTGTGTCACCATCTACAAAAATAAGAATAGAAGATGAATTCAGTCTTAGGACAATCCCCATAGAGAAACCAATAAAGGGATTTGAAAATATATCAGAATGTTATGAAATAATAGATAAAAAACAAACGTAACGCCTTCAAATGTCCATCATTTAATTTGCGTAGATGGGGCAACAAAAACAACAAAAACAACAACAGATGTCGGTAGCAATGGTTAAGTTGTTTTGATGTGACAAAGAAAATCTGTTTGTTTCCCCATTAGTATTCCTCCTTTCCATTATTGTGTTGTATCTATCTATCCTTTTTGTAACCATTTCATAAAAGTAAAACGTGCAAAGGTAATTCCTGCTAGTAATTGAGAGACTATATCGTCTTCATATAGACTTGTGTCCATAATATCTTTCCCACCTTTCTTAAGTGATTTAATGTATGTACTTTTTGCAAATTCCTCTACTAACTTCGCAAGATTGCCGCTTATGATATAGTGGTTAAATAATCCAACATAATCATCATTTCCCAAAGAGATTAATTGTACCTTGATACTGTATTCAAACTTTTCATCTACTAAACCTTTTACAAAACTACTACTACTATCAAGGAAATAGTTCGGTATAATTTTTGAAAGATATTTTGCTTCTCTTATTGCAATCTGAGCCAACGGTGGATACAATTTTCCATTTTCGTGCTTTACTGCAGATATGTCACCTATTGAAAAGATATTTGGATATCTA
>DASTCR010000177.1:0-11144 GCA_035710925.1 Nitrososphaeraceae archaeon
AACCTCACTTTCGTCAACCATATCTACACCTGTAAACTCTAGGACCTTAGCTTCCATAGTGTGACCGATCCTACATTTGGCCATAATTGGTATAGTAATGGAATCCATTATATCCTCAATTACTTTAACGCTGGCAGTACGGGCCACTCCACCGGCTTTTCTTACGTCATATGGGAGCTTGTCTAAAACCATGACGGCAACTGCTCCAGCTTCTTCAGCAATCTGAGCTTGTTCGACATTAGTTACATCCATAATTACCCCGTGCTTCTGCATATGTGCAAAACCACGTTTTACCAGGGTCGTTCCTCGAACAGCTTGAACATTCTCATATGGGATATACTTCAGGCCTTTTCCGTCAGATTCAGAAGCAATGAGGGATATCGTCATTAGTTTAATTTTTCCAAAAACGCTTATATAGACATTAGTAATGCAGATGCCATTGTTTTGTTTCTTTGCTCTTTATTTCTGCAAACCCTTGAATGAAACACAGAAAGCATAATATGTCAAAGTAAGTAAATGAGTTTGAATACTATTGGGCAATATGACTGGTTCGACTGGGTCAACGGGTTCAACTGGTTCAACAGGAGGAAAGGAGGAAACACTAAGTTGTGAGCTCTGCGGAAACCCAATAGAGGCATGCATGTGTGTTTGTCCTTACTGTGGCGAACGAGATGCCTGCGAATGTTGCCTGTATGACGCTGTAACCGGAGGAGGATAGTCAGATCTGGTTACGATGATGATTTTTGAATTGGTTTAAACCCTTTAGCCACTATGTCCCCAGCTAAAGGCAGGCTATCTCTAAAGCAATAAAAGAAGGAAATGGAAAACATTGTAGATGGAAAATTCAACTCCCCCTACTAATCAGTTAACGTGGGTTATAGGAGGGGCCCAAGGCAGCGGAGTCGATTCAGCTGCAAATATTTTTTCGCGGGCATGTGCACAAGGCGGTTTACATATTTTCGGGAAACGAGAATATTATTCAAATATCAAAGGAGAGCACAGTTATTTCACAGTCCGAGTTTCAGATAATCCTATTCGCTCCCATGTCGATGAAATAAATATTCTAGTGTCATTTGATGCTGAAACTGTTTTCAAACATGCGGATAAGGTGACAAAAGGAGGAGCAATAATTTACGACTTGGGTTTGGTCAAGACAAATATTAACGAAGTCCCCACCATTGACAAATACGCAGCTGAAAGAATTTCCAAAACGCTTGAGAAATCGGGCAAGGACTTTACTATTCAGGGCATGCTGAATTACGCGCAAGACCGCGGAGTTTTTCTTTATGGAATTTCATATTTCAGTTTAGTCAAAGAATTTTCACAGCAAATCAACGAACCGTCTCTTAGCAAATTAACTAGAATGATAAATGTCATGGCTTTATCTGCCTCGATGGCAGCTCTAAATTTCGACAGGGATGTATTGGCAAGAGCTATTAGGCGTATCTTCAAATCAAAACAAAAAATTGCGGAAATCAATGTTGCTGCGGCAGATTATGCTTACAATCACATGCGATCAAAATATGATACTTCAAAATTTCCCTTTAATCTTCAATGCAAAAGGCCTGCATCTGACATACTTCTAATTCAGGGTAACCAATCTTCCGCAATGGGCAAGATTGTCGCCGGTTGCCGATTTCAAACATATTACCCCATTACACCGGCTAGTGACGATAGTGAATTTTTGGAATCAAACCAACTAATTAAGGAAATCGACGGCAATAAAGGGTCTATTGTAGTAGTCCAGACGGAAGATGAAATAGCTGCCATTGCTATGGCTATAGGAGGCGCGTTGACAGGCGTTCGAGCGGCCACTGCAACTTCAGGGCCGGGATTCTCGTTGATGGCCGAAGCACTTGGGTGGGCAGGGATCAATGAGGTGCCTCTTGTAGTATCGCTATATCAGAGAACCGGCCCCTCAACCGGACTTCCCACAAGACATGAACAAGGAGACTTGATGTTTGCGATTAATGCTGGGCACGGTGAGTTTCCAAGGATTGTCTATGCTTCTGGAGATATTGAAGAAAGCTTCTACGACACAATAAGAGTGTTTAATCTTGCAGAAATATATCAACTTCCTGTTATTCACATGTTAGATAAGGCGATAGCAAATAGCATCATGACCTGTAAGGCTTTAGATCAGACCAAAATACCAATTAATAGAGGAAAGCTGTTGCCAGATTTTCTAGACAACCATGTAAATAAAGAGAGCAAGAAAGACGATGGAGGATACGACACGCAAGAACAAAAGCAGCGCTACTTAAGATTCAAACTGGATACGAGCCCAATTTCTCCACGCGCTATCCTTGGAACAGAGAATACCGTTTTTTGGAATTCCGGAGACGAACACACCGAGGACGGTCACATTACTGAAGATCCTGTTATTCGAACTAAGATGATGAACAAGAGGATGTCAAAACTCGATGTTGCGTTAAACGAAATTACTGATGATGACAAATTGGTTGTATACGATCATTGGTTTGAGAACCATGGCAAACCATCTCCTGATATTGATATGGTAATCATTAGCTGGGGCTCCACCAAAGGTGCAATATTAGATGCAATGGACAAGCTCAGAATCGATAAAAAAGAAATAAGATTGAAATTTATTCAGTTAAAGTTATTGCATCCATTTCCAACGCAGTTAGTGGAGAAAATGATAGGAAATGGCGGCGTTTTGATTGATGTTGAAATGAACTACACTTCTCAGTTAGCAATCATATTTGAACAGAATATCGGCAGAAAAGTAGATTATAGAATTGTCAAATACAATGGACGACCGATGTCATCTAGCGAGATTTATAACGCATTATTGCGGATCCACAGTGGAGATGCTCCTCGGAGGATAATATTGGAACATGGCACTTAAACTAGCTGACTATAAAACCGAAATACACAACGATTGGTGTGCTGGCTGTGGAGATTTTGGTATTTTAAATGCTATTCAGATGGCGCTTGCTGACATGCAAATTCCAAACCACTCTGCTGCTATATTTTCTGGTATAGGTTGCTCAGGAAAGACCCCTCACTTCATCAATACGTACGGGATTCATACTTTGCATGGTCGGGTTTTGCCGTTCGCCCAAGGTGCCAAGCTATCAAACCCCAACTTGGAAATAATTGCTGTCGGCGGAGATGGGGATGGTTTAGGAATTGGCGCTGGCCATTTTGTCAGCGCAGGCAGAAGAAATGTCGATCTCCTGTACATCGTTTTTGATAATGGTGTTTACGGATTAACTAAGGGCCAAGCCTCTCCCACATTGAAGTTGGGTTTAAAGACAAAATCGCTACCCCAACCTAACGCAAATAATTCAGTTAACCCGATATCGCTTGCATTAGTATCCGGATTCACATTTGTTGCAAGAGGATATTCTTACGAGGTAAGGCATCTAAAAGATCTAATAAAAAAGGCTATACTTCACAAGGGTCTTGCGTTCCTCGATGTTTTACAACCTTGCCCCACTTACAACGACATTAACACAAAGGAATGGTTCCAGGGCTTAGACAATATAGATCCCGAAAGCGGAAAACAGATGCCTAGAACCTACAAACTAGAAGACACGGGGTATGACGGTATAGTTCACAGCGACGAGGAATTGCATGACAAAATGGCAAAAGTCATCGAAAAATCAAACGAATGGGGTGACAAGATACCAATAGGTGTCTTCTACCAGAACGAGCATATTCCCACATTTGAGGATAGAGTCTCAACCAGAATAGACAATTATCTAGCCAGTCCTCCTTCAAAACAAATTATATCGGACGGAGAAAACAAATCGATAGCTGACATCTCTCGCCTCTTAGAGGATCTCAGAATTGATAATCCCTAGTTTCAAAAAGACAAATCAATATCATTTAGGATGCCCTTAAGCGATAGTTGAATTTAGCGTATTGAATATTGCGCATTTCGCTTTGAAGTGCATCTCCGCTGGCTTTAGCATCCAAAAGACTGAACTCTCGTAATTTAATGATTCTTAGAATTTAAACTAAAAAAATATGGAAGGAAAAAGGATTTTGAGATGTCTAATCCCACTTACTCCACGCAGCCATCCATCTATATGTCCACGTGTTGAGTTTGGCACCCAATGCCGCAATAGGCACACTTAGCACTGCTCCAGCTCCCGATCCTAGGGCAACTGGACTATTGTAGAATTTACCGACCTGAGGTTCAATTGGTGTCATATACGGAGGCAAGGTCGGTCTAGGATACTTGAACGCCATCTCAAGCGGATCTCGCACCAGAAGCAAGTTTATCATGTTGAACAGAGGAAGTGATAAACCTACCAGTGTTCCGCCAATGATAATTGCAGCGTGTTTGTTGCGCCTAGTAGCCCAGTATGTTAGGTCTAATAACATTGCAGAGGGTATCCACACAGGCACCGCGATGAAATCATATGGGTATCCTAATGCAAACCATGCGCCTTTGGCAACCCACGTATAGATTGTCATGATGGTTGCATAGTAGGTTGCAGTTCCTGGAACTCCTGTGAAGAGCATGTAGTAAATCGCCCCAACAACAAGCATGGTAGATTGTGAGATGGAAAATACTACAAATGATGTCCAGGCCCAGTCCGTATAGAATATGTAATCTCCCGCGTTAATCGTCAGCAATGTACTATTTACAGCAACTACGACTATGAACAGATAGTGAGTTGTGCGTCTAAGCCACACCATTAACAACCTACTCCTACACGTTATATATAAAATTTTATTTCAGCTTACTGAGAAAGGAAAAAACTTGAGCAAGAAAATTCGGAAAAAAGAAATGAAAAAACTTCTATGCGCGGAGGGGTTTTTCAGTTGCGATTTTCATCATAAAGAAGAAGCCCAACGCCTCAATTACAGTAAGAACCGAAAGAGCATAGAGTCCACTAGGAAGCGGGTATGCCCATGGATAGACAGTAACTCCAACATAAACTCCACCTGCAGTGGCTGCCCAACATAATGCAAAGCCAAGGACAAATATGCCCTTCATATGCTCCACTCTGCGACCTATCATCTTCTCAATATCATCACGTCTTCCCCCGCCTGTATACGTCCCACCAGGACCATATCCTTTTGGTAAAGTCATTGATATATTGATCAGAACCTACCTTTTTAAATTTTGCTGTTTTGCACCAGCCTTACAGCCCGGCGACTAATTTAGAAAAGACAAAATGGCTAGTTAAGAAAAGGAATAGAAAAAGAGGGGAAAATGGAAAAAAGCTCGGAGATTGTACCCACAGAATTTATGGGATAGATCTGCTGTATAGCTTTCCTTCCAGAGCGAGTTTGTACATTTCAGCTACGTATGGGTTCTTTGCTGGTGTTTCTGCGCCTAGTTCAACGAGACGTGCATATACTCTTACTACGTATGCAAGAGCCCCCATGAAGGCTACAACAACTCCCATGTTAAACATCCAGTGATTAGGGACTGCAAATATTTCCTCTACAAACCAAAAGTGCCACATTTCGTTGACTCCAATGGTGAACATAGTTGCAAGATATCCAATAATGGTTATCTTCAATCCCGTATTCATGGAGTTATTTGGTCCTCTCAAAATTGGCACTCTTCTATCGTACATTGCAACAAATCCCCAACCTAATGGGAGTGCAACAAAGTGGCTATATAACCACCAGTGGGCTGGAGTGAAAGCACTGTCTCTAATTGCTGTTTGGTGTAATGATCCATCTACGAAGTTGTCAACTTCTACTGAAGCTGCTATTGAACCCAACATAATGACCATTATGTATATTTTCTTTAGTCTCTGGATTTCCACTTCTTTTGGAATTAGTGCTGGTATCTGGGCCATTTCTAACATAGTTACGGATATCTCCTATATTAATCTGGCCTAGAATCTTCAGTGCATTAGATCAAATCTTTACAGGTCTGCTGGTTTGCACCTATAACATCATTCGTTATTTGGTGTCTTTTTTAAAGGAATTACAAGGCAGCACGTGATTATCTGTGGTGATTATCTGAATTGCATATCATACGCTGGCTCTGATCATTAGCAAAATATATATCTTTGTTAGTTTACCGATGTTTAGAAACTATATATGGTTAAGAGCAAGAAGTTGATAGTGACGACTCTTGCAGCAATAACGGTTCTTTCTGCAATAGCTGCCTACATGCCGATCATACCCGAAGCCGACGCTCACGGAGTTCAGGCGCAACTCCAAAGCAGATTCATAAGAATTGAAGACGAAACTTGGTCTGCTCAAACGCTCAACACGGGAGACGAACTGACTGTAACCGGCACATTACAGAGCTTGGTAAACAGGCCTCTTAGAGCATGGCTGTCTGTATTCAGCGAATCGGTTAATGCGGGAAATAGGTGGGAATTTATCTCAAGGGATCCTCCAGGCAATGTATTTGAAATTCCTCCTCAGGGGACTGTCCCGTACGAGCTGACTGTAAGGGCGCTTGAACCAGGGATATACCATGTGCATACCCAACTTAATGTTGCCAATGTAGGCCCAGGATTAGGACCAGGTCAAACTGTTCAAGTGTCAGGTGAAGCTATACTGAAGCCTGTCCCATGGGGCAATGTAGCATATCAAATCATCCTGATTGGGGCTGGGCTTGGAGTAACTTTTGCCACAAGACCTTGGCAAGTCATCTAAGTAATAACAGAAAGAAAAGAAACAAAACAGCTACCAAATACTCGCATTCGTAAGAAACTCATCCCTTTTTTTGTTTGTTTATTTGGACATATTCATCCTCTAGATTTGATTGCACTCTAAATTTCTTAAGTCTATACATAATAGAAGGAATTAAGGACTAAAATGTAATCCGAAATGAGAGATAGAAGTTCTTAACACAAATTCAGAACCTATGTGATGGAAAATAAAAAACAAATAAAAGAAAATATTAAAGCTTGGTCTGCAGCTAATGAAGCTTTTACCAGTGATGTTTTTCGTCTGGAATTAGACCAATCTGTTCCCGTTCGAAGTATCTTTCAAGCTCTTGTGTCCATTTCTCTTTTGCAGATCCGCCACCGAGCCCCTTTCTCCTTAACCAGTAGGCTATGACGCTCAGCAGGAACACCGCGAACAGCATTGTGCCGAAAATATAGACCATGACGTCATAGAAGAGTGGATCGTATGCTGGACCAATTTGTGCTATCAGATTTTTGAACGGAGTTATTACCATTGCCATCGCTCCAAGAATAGCGTCCATTATTACATTAGGTCAGATTAAATCTATGATATATACATTTTGGTTGTGTGGGGATCAGCGATAATTCCATCTCAAAATTGCAGTTTGTTGATTCTGAGTTAGATACGCATGACATCTCTAGTACAAGGTCGGAGAGCATTTCCCATAACTCTCAGGATATACCTCGCGAATGGGTTTAACAAAAAAGGAATGAGAATGTTTATCTATGCTGTTGCTTTTTTTGCGGTTCTACTTCGGTAGAAGAACATTCCTGCTACTGCCCCAAATATAGCGACCAGGATACCGATAAATAATACAGTTTCACTAATATTGGTTCCTAACATGGGCGTACCTGAGCCATAAGCACCCGATTGCTGGGCATTGCTAATTTTTTCCTTTGCTAGTTCTAATTGTTCTTCAATGCTTCCGGGGGTGGTGTCTCCAGCACCGCCATATTGCGCAGAAGCAAACTGAGCGATCGATGGTACCATAAGTAAAGAGCCCGCTAAAATGACCATTGTAGATGCAGCCATGAAACTTGGCTTTTCCATACTACTAACTGTTTTCGAAAGCGAATATTTAACTTTTATGTCACGTATTTTTGGATTGTATCGCCTGAGCTAGAGCAGAACTTTAAGGTATATATCTAGTCCCCCACTAGAGATACGAGATGGCAAGAATTCATGCTCATACTCGGGGAAAATCACATTCATCTCGGCCTGCATCACCGAGCGCTCCCTCATGGATAAAAATGACTCCCGCCGAGGTTTCTTCCTTGGTGGTTTCATTAACAAAGGAAGGCTTGTCGCCAAGCGAGATAGGCCTTAACCTGCGAGACTTACACGCCATACCGCTGGTCAAACCTATCGTTGGCAAGACAATTACTCAGATCCTTTCAGAAAATAATATCAAAAAAGATATGCCCGAAGATTTAGAACGTCTTGTACAAAAAGCAGTAGGGCTCCAACGACACCTAAGAAACCACAATACTGACCACAGAAATGTCAGATCATTGGAACTAATTGAAGCCAAGATCCACAGACTCTCAAGATACTATAAACGAACTGGCAAGCTTGCTAGTAACTGGAAGTATTCTGCTGTGATTGCACAACTGGAATAAGATAAAACATGGGAAGGCAGGCGCTTCACCAGCCTCTAAAACCTCTCTGTGAAAAAATCAACTTCTTAACCGATTCAGGGAATGATATTTCTATTGTTACGCGCCTGGACACTGATGGTATAGCATCTGGCAGCATTCTTTTGATGGCGTTGTCACGGTTGGGATCTCGGTGCTGTCTAAGAACAATATCCGCTCTTACCTCGGATATAGTTCAGGAATTAAAATCTGAGGCACATGATTTCTGTATTTTCCTTGGTCTGGGCAGTGTGGACTTAGAAGCGTTGCAGCGATATTTGAACGAGAACTGGTATATTATCGATCACGTAGAATTGGAAAAGAAGTTTGGGGAAAGGAATTACAATAACCAAATAATAAATTCATGGGAATATGGGCTTGACGGTGCGCAGGAGATCTGCACAGGTAGCATGTCTTATATTCTTGCAACCATGCTCGATAAGAGAAACAGCGATCTCTCTGCTATTGCAGTAATTGCCGCCTTAGGAGACAGACAGGATGTGGGGGAGAAGAAAACCCTGACAGGCGTCAACTCTGAAATTCTGAAGACGGCTCAGTCCCTGAATATGATTAGTGCAGAGCTTGATCTTTTGTTATACAACAGTGAGACTATTCCCGTGCACGAATCAATTGCGCGTACTTCATTTCCGTACATCCATGGGCTTACCTGGAATGTGAACAATGCCTTTTCCTTAATCAAAAATACAGGACTCAAATTAAGAGAAAATGGTAAATGGAGAGTTCTTCCTGATTTCAGTCCAGAGGAGAAAAACCTAATTAGAGACGCAATAGCGAAATTCATCATTACATCTTCCAGCAGTAGCTCAATCGAGGTAGCTGATCATTTATTGGGATTTAGCTACAGGCTTACAAGGGAAGATAATTTTGGTCACTTGAGAGACGCCAGGGACTTTGCCAATTTGCTTGACGCATGTGGGAGAACCGGAAAAGCGGGATTGGGAGTTGCATTGTGTGCTGGCGATAGAAGTATGACGTTGACCGAAGCAGAACAGATAGCCGAAAATTATTTTTCTAGTTTGAGTAAGTCTATATTTACTGTTTTCAGCGAAAAGTGGAGGTTTTATGATGATGGTGTTAGTGCTGTATTTGTAAATGGTGAAGGTCTTATAACGGAAGGACTTTTGGGCTCTGTTTCGTCTCTGCTGGCCAGTTCCCCTTCACTATACGGAAAACTGCTATTTGTGAGGGCCCTAAATCAAGAGAGTGGAGGCAATAGCTATAACTTTTCGGCAAGAAAATGTGTGGGTAGCAAGTCGCAGCTTAACATGGGTATATTGATGAAAGAATGCTCAAAATCCGTAGGAGGCAGCGGAGGGGGCATTGACGGTCGCGCAGGATGCACCATTCCTGCATCTAAACTGGAAACTTTCCTGTCAAATGTGAGGGGTGCGATATCAAATAGTAAGGACCCAAAGCTTACCCTCGGAAGCGCCTGAAGTATCTATCCGTGTCGAGTTAAGACTTTTCAAAAAGTCGGAGCTTGATGCAGTTATGAAGGCATTAATACCTGACAATATCAACTTTCCAAAGGCATTATCCATGAAAATCTTCCCAAAAGGCAATATTTTGGTTCTCGAGGTTCTAAGTAAGGCGGGCATCAATACACTTTTGAATACAGTAGACGAAGTACTTGAGCACATATCCGTCGCAAAAAAAGTGATAGATAATGCTTGACGCCAAGTTATTAAAAGAAAACCCTAGTAAGATTGAAAACATGTTAAAGATGCGCGGAGTGAATTTTCCTCTGGGCGACTTGGTCAATTTGGACAAAAGGCGACGAGAGCTGATAATACAGCTGCAAGAACTCAAGCACGAGAAAAACATTCTTGCTAATTCTATCGCTCGGAAAAAAAAGGAAGCAGATACAACCACTTCGGCAAATGATGAAATAAGCAAGATGAAGGACATAAGTAATAGAATAACCGAATTAGAGCTAGAACAAGACCAAGTTCTGAAAAAGTATCGTCACTTAATGATGTCCATACCTAATCTCTTGCATGAATCTGTTCCTATGGGAAGTACCGAAAAAGAAAATGTTGTTATTAAAGAACGCGGGAATAAAAAAGCCAAATTAGCAATTGCCCTTAAGGATCATATTGACATTGCTACCTCTTTTGATTTAATTGACCTCGAAAGAGCCGCCAAAATATCAGGTGCACGATTTTATTTTTTAAAAAACGACCTAGTGAAGATGAACCTGGCTCTTATACAATTCGGTTTGGATTACTTATCTAATAGTGGGTATACTCTTGTTCAACCTCCTTACATGATAAGAAAAGACGCCATGGAGGGTGCTGTAATTCTAGGGGACTTCGAACAGGTAATTTACAAAGTAGAGGGCGAGGATCTCTATATGATAGGAACATCGGAACATTCCATAGTTTCAATGCATATGGATGAGATTCTAGATAGCCCAAGACTCCCGCTGCGGTATGCTTGTGTAAGCCCTTGTTTTCGAAAGGAGGCGGGCGCGCATGGCAGGGATATGAAAGGCATCTTCAGAGTACATCAGTTTGAAAAAGTTGAACAAGTCGTTTTTTCCCGTCCAGAGGATTCTTGGAAAGAGCATGAAAGGATGCTCGAATTAACAGAGCGAATATATGAAAACCTCGGACTTCCTTTTCGTACGGTTTTGCTCTGCTCAGGAGACTTAGGAAAGATATCGGCCAAAACTTACGATATAGAAGCATGGTTTCCGGGACAAAGCAACTATAGAGAAATAGTTTCTTGTTCTAATTGTATCGACTACCAAGCACGCAGGCTCAGAATAAGATATAGAGATAACGTAAATGACGAGACAAAACTAGTTCATACCCTGAATAGTACTCTTATTGCTACTGAGAGAAC
>DASTCR010000178.1:0-4740 GCA_035710925.1 Nitrososphaeraceae archaeon
TATCCTAACACTTGAAATTGCTATAACAGCAATTATTATGATACCTACGATTATGGGAACAACTATTTTAACTAAAGATCTTGAACCACCTGAACCTTCCAGTGGCTCTCCTTCTGGCGTTATTCTTTTTCTGCTCCCATAAGGATAGTCTGATTTTTTAAACGGATTTTTCAATTACTAACTAACCTATTTTATGCTTAATGCTCTTTTAAGTCTTAGTAGTTGCAATTCTTCACAATTTAAGATTGTAATATCATGAAAGTCACTGCTACTTGCTATTCTTTATAAGAGCATAATGAGTAATATGATCATCTTGTACGTCAAACAAATAACGCTCTATCTAATAATTCTTATATCATTGCCAGTTCTATTCACCAATGCCTTTGTACCCCAAGAAAGACCATCATTGCTAATGGCTCAAGGACAACAGGAACAGAACAATACCTCTGCAACCGATATGGAAAATCTGAGAAATACAATCATACCCCAAGCAGAAGAGGTAAATGAAGCAAACTCACAACTAATTAAAATCTGTACTGATTCTCCAAATGCTCGATGCGATGATACAATGATAATTATCTATAATGATTGCGTTGCTTACCCTGCATTTGTTGCTACGCATATTCCTAGTTGTGGAGATTCAAGATTATTTAGCTACCTTGTTGCAAGGGAACTATTGGGATAAGAAGCGGTTGGCGAAATAGGATCCAATACTATCGTTATTGGGCTTAAGGCTAATGCAATAGTCAATCACCGACAGTGACTTTTATCATCTTAGCCGTCTCCGTATCGACAGGTGCATCGCTGGAATCAGTTTTTAACGATGCTATTTTATCAACTATGTCCATTCCAGATATTACTCTTCCAAATACAGTATATTGACCGTCTAGAAAATTCGAGTCTTTCAAAACTATAAAGAACTGTGAACCTGCACTATCCGGATCTTGTGACCTTGCCATAGACAGGGTTCCACGAGAGTGTTTATTCTTGTTAAACTCTGCCTTTATATTCCATCCAGGGCCGCCTGTCCCCCATCTTGTTCTATTACTCAAATCTCTTGTATTAGGATCACCACCCTGTATCACAAAATTGGGTACAATCCTGTGGAATATCAATCCATCATAAAAGCCTCTATTTGCCAATTTCCTAAAATTTTCAACTGTCTTTGGTGCATGTTCTGGATAAAATTCTAGTTTGATGTCACCTAAGTTGGAGCTTATAATACCAGCTATCTGCATTTCCTTTCCTCTGATCATCTCTGCTTTAATTGTTTACTATTAATGCTAAAACGGACAGGATTGCTACGAGACACCGTCAATGCTTCACAAACAAATGTTTTAGCCTAATGGTTGCACCAAATTATATAGATCAAATCTTCCACCTCTGCCTGCAGGAAAATCCCTAGTCGAAATCAATACTAAGGAAGGCATATCATAGTATCTTATACAATAACCAATGATTTGAATGAGTAGTAGTAAAGTACGATCATACGAACCAAGTGAATGATTTATCCTAAAGTGCACACGGTTCTATATAAAATTAGAACGGGAGATACCAGATAGGACGCCACTCTTCCATATCTTCTTCAAACGGTAGCCTATCGTCTTTGACTGCTTCCATAATCTTAATCTCTTCTTGTTTGTCTCTTGTGTTCCGCCTATTTACAATAGGCACAAATGGATAGAATTTGTCAAGTTTATAGTTATAAATCAAATAATATGGCTGATATTCTATTCCATCTTTGTTGAACTCAAAAACTGCAGATACATACTGTTGCGGGAAACTATTTTGTTCAATAATTTCGCCTACCGCAATTATACATGCTACATTATCTTCTATACTGTTGGCATCTATTATTATCCAGAAATAGTCACGGTTATTGTCAACATGAATAGAATACGAAAGATCAAAGACTTTTTCTTTTATTGTGTCAAGAAACTTCTCGATATATGATTTCAACTTTTCAAGTCGTACTCCATTAATCCTTTCAACACATATGCCACATCTTCTAGTGCTTTTCAACCCAAGCTTTGATCCTAAGCTAATATACACTGAGGATAATGTAGAAATTGCATCTGAATCAGATTGGGAATCCCTGTCACCATTAAGATTTTCTATGAGTCTCTTAAGAAATATCAAATAATATGCTCTTGAAAATATTGAGAATATTGATATTTATTAATTATTGATTACAATATGATTCCCTACGTTAGATGTAACACTAATTACACCCTGAATGCATAGCTGTAACTGGGGCTTACTACCCTGCCATTAGCCACTATTAGGTAATCTCGATCAATAGCACGTCCTTTCAGAAAATTCGAAATGCAGCTCTTTATCCCATCTGCATATCTTCTTTGTGCTTCCAAGGTTGTCCCAGAGTAATGATGTACCATTGCATGGTTTGGCATGTGTCTCCAAGGATGGTCTATAGGCGCCGGCTCAGGATACCATACGTCTCCGGCATATCCTGCCAAATGACCTTTGTCTAAAGCTTCTACAAGCGCATTGGTATCAACAATCCTACCCCGAGCTGTGTTAACAAGGTATGCACCTTTCTTCATCTTAAATAACAGGTCACGATTAAACATACCATCTGTTTCCGGAGTTAAAGGGGTGTTAATAGTGATAACATCTGATTTTTCAATTAGTTCTTCTAAAGGAGTATACCGTGCACCAAGTACAAATTCCTCAACAGTACTGAGCCTAAAATTGTTATAATACAGTAAGTTAATATCAAATGCCTTAAGCCTGGTACATACTCTCTGCCCAATTCTTCCAGTCCCTACAACTCCAACGGTCTTGCCCTCCAGATCATGAGCATTTGCAGCAATTTCTGCAATATCCCATCTACCATTTAGGACCTGTTTGTAAGCAGGAATATAGTTACGAACAAGAGCTAAGATATGCATCACCACTTGCTCGGCTACACTTACAACATTGCTACCTGTAATTTCTGCCACGGTGATCCCTCTTGCAGCAGCAGCGGCCAAATCTATGTGATCTGAACCTACACCAGCAGTTAAAATGAGCCTAAGGTTAGGAGCGTTTGAAATTCTTTCTTTTGTAACGTAAGCTGGCCAAAACGGAGTCGTAATTAGCACATCAGTACTAGGAAGGTGTCTATCAAGCTCAGATTCCTTGTCAGTTAGGACTACAAGTACATGATTATGTCTTTCAAGAAAATTCCTCAATCCAAGGGCATTCTCTGCACAACCCAACAAACCTGGATTATTCTTTGCTAGTTCTCCGCCGGGATATAGAATTGCTACTATTTTCAAGCAACGCTGTTTACAGATTATATAATTTAAGGATTTTCTCAAATGACTATGTCAGCAGGGATGCGGTCACCTCTTTCACCATAAGGGAATTTGGCGTGCTTCACCACACGAAATACCCAATACACAAAGCGATAACACAACTTTTCCTATTCCTGGACGACAGATAAGAATGCTGAACGAGGAATATTTATTGTGGTAGTATCCGCTTCTTCGGAGCAATATTCACTTGGTTAGTAGAGTCAACCTTGTTTAAGATTAATTGAGATAAATGGTAAACGTAGCTTTAAACCGAAAGTATGGTAGCAATTCTTGTCGCTATTGTAGGTGAACTAGTGCTGATCTGTAGATGCCTTTGGAAAAAACTAAACCAGAGGAGGCTCAACCAGGAAATTGAGAATGTAAGCGACTGCGTCTCAATACCTATCTCAATATTGAAGGAAGAAGAAGGTCAGATATTGTCTCATTATGTTTCTGCCCTAGTTGGTTCATATATTCATTAAATTCATTGTATATAACCATACATTTACCCAGTTCAGTTACGAATTCCAGTACTGCGTATTGCCTACATACATCACCAAAAAGGGATATGTCTTCTATGTTCTCGGTTGCTTCATTAAATATATCGTAGGGCGTCGTACCATTTCTTTCTATATTAACAAGTCCATTAGTATAATTATAGTTCTCCTCTTGTCCATATATTGACGTCGGTACCACTGAAATTATCATTATTCCAATTACCACACATAGAATTGACGTTCCAGATACAATATGAAATATTGGCTCGTATTTCCCGCCTTCTGTTCTCAAATATGCTGCAATATCACCATTGATAGCTTTGTAAGCACCTGCTTCATATGCACCAAGCGAACCTCCTCTTTGAAATGTTAGGGCTCTGTGGATATTGGAACTCATAGGTCTCATTCACACCATCAGGTATATCTATTATTGCTATGGGTCACGCTGTATGTGTTTAATAGCTTAAATTTAACATATTTCAATCATCTCGGTAACAAGCGTTATCTATTCATTATCGGGTTTATGGACTTAAAAATCATGTCAAACACTTCATAGGGATCACGAACAGACACAAACGGCATTGATGAACAGTTCTTCCTCTACTAAGTTGCTAAAAGGCTATCCATCCACACTTAGATAAGAGCGAGATTTTTCCAATTCAAATCCATTCAAATATTGTCACCTACCTGGCTTAAAGTGGCACAAAGTAAATAGAACGATAATGATGTTTCGTACCTTACACCCTATGAACGAAATAAAATTAGTCCTTATCGGATTTATGGCTTTAGTTTTCTCTGTGATACTGCTATGGATTTTCGAAGCACCAGAGATTATAGAGGACAAGGAAGTAGAGATAGCAGCTGCTTTAGGCATTGGATTGTTGATATTAGTAATAGATAAAAGATCTGAACGTGGCCTCAACGAAAAGATTCACCGACAACAT
>DASTCR010000179.1:0-8319 GCA_035710925.1 Nitrososphaeraceae archaeon
GGTATTTGAACACCTACCATTCCAATATATTGACCGTTTTCTCTGTTTGTTATTGGAAAGGTTATTGCGATTCTGTATATACCATCAATGCCTTCAAAGCCTTCTGAAAATACTGGTCTTAGTATCTTTTTTGTCTCCTGTACGTAATCTCTAAATGAAATATCTATATTTACAAAACTGCGGTGCCCTTCTGTCACGAGATTATATGTTATTACATCATCTCTATCTGCAATAAAAAGACCATCAACTCTGGTAATATTATTTATTTGATCAAATCTTACTCTCATCAATTTATCGACTCTATCACCATATAGTTCACCATTCTGCAAATAGCTAGAGTCCGATAGCCCCTGAAGAATTGAAGCGACTAGGCTAAGATCAGAACCAATATGTTGCGCCATAGCCTTTGTAGATTCTATCTGACGCTCTCTTTGCTCTATGAAAAGACCATTCCTAACACTTTCCTCTGTGACACTTTGCTGATAAAAGAACAGACCGTAGGATATAACAATAATCAAAATTGTGCAAATAACACCTACTTCTTTTGCACGTCCAGAAAACAGAGTCTTATACGAGCCTTTCTTCTTCAGCTGCAATACAAAATATTAGATTAGATATATTAAATCTTTTTTCTCATTGGAGATTAAGACAGAGGATGATGCTAATTTATCTCTAGTATCTTTCGGGTACTATGGTTGTCCCATTGATCATCTCTTGCTTTAACTCTTCTAGTTTAACTTTAACATCTTCAGGAACTTTGTCTTCTAAGCTGTGAAAAGGCGCTAAATATATGATGCCATCTCCTGATGCTCCTTTGCCGACTTCTAGTCCTGGTTTAAATATTTGTCCGCTGAAGTTTCCAGTTTGAACCATCTTAACTGCTTGATCAAATGCCTTTTCTACATCCAACACAAAAGAGGTAAGAACAGTGTTTGGAGCTAATTTGTTTTGGTCTGAGATAGCACCGAATGCATACACTCCTTTTTCTTTAGCAGCCTGGATAACACCATGGCCTGATGTGTCAGCTACATGTAACAACAGGTCAGCACCACCATCATTAATTTGTGACAGCGCTGCTTCCTTTCCTTTTGTAGAATTATCCCAATCATCTAAGTACGTTTCGAGAACTTGTATGTTAGGATTGATATCTCTTGCTCCTTGTTTGTAACCCTCGAAAATATTGAGTAGGTTTGGATATCTTTCTCCACCCACAAAACCTATTACTTCTGTCTTGGACATCATTGCTGCAAGTGCTCCTAATAAATAAGCCCCTTCTTGTTGCATAGGAAAAATGGAAGCAACATTTTTTGAACTTGCTAATCCTGTAAATACAACAAACTTAGTATTTGGATAATCTTTCCCAACCTTAACAGCGGGGTTTCCCCATTCAAAACCTTGGGCAATAATCAAATCATATCCTTTGTTGGCATAATCTTTTAAAGTAGCCTCGATATCTGGAATGGGAATATTATCTTTAAAATCGATGGTGTGACCATATTTGCTGTTTAGTTCTTGTGCAGCATTATATCCGAAGGCACCCCAACCTGCATCACTGAATAATGCATCAGTTAATAGGGCTATTCTTAATGTTCGCGTGCGCGAATCGACAACATTTTGATCTGGTTGAGCTGTTGCTGTTGATAACGATATAGGAGTAGGTTGTGGTATTTGGATGTGAAATGGGGACATGACGTTTAAGACAAGAGCTACTAAGAACAAAAAAGACAAAACCGACAATGGTAAAGTGAAATTAGTTGAACTTGTTTGATATACTATCATGATGATTTACTATTCTATAGCTTAGGTACTAATTATTACTATTTCAACTCTTACTCAAGTACAATCGCTTGTATTTTATTACCAAAACATTGATGACTAGTTGTCATTTTTGGGTCAAAATTGAATTCAATTTGTCTACCAGGTCTATATTGTTTACAGGTTTAAAGACGACACATTGTAACCCCAAATCATTCATAACATCTGAATCTGTTTCTCTATAGTAAGCCAAGTTAGCAGCAGTTAAAAAACATACTCTAAGCTTGCCATCAATATCTCTTAGTTTTCTAAATAACTGAAAACCATTCATTTTAGGCATTCTAATGTCTAGAAGCGCCAAATCATAAAGACCAGGTCTGAACCCAGATAAAGCTTCTACCGGATCATTAAATGTATTAACTTCAAAAAAACCACTATCCTCCAAAGCCATTTTTAAGGTGACAGTAATGTCTACTTCATCGTCAACCATAAGAATTCTTCTTATTCCCATCTTTGACTTTGCCTTTATGTTTGTTGTACCGACATCGTTCGCTAGTACTTGAAGAAAGTAAAAAAGTTGTCGGCTGATAGTCTTCTTGTTCAGTACGCTACTCCCATTATAAACAATATAGGAGAAACTTTTTAAAAAGTGGGTTTTCCTGTTAGTTATTAGCATCGCCGAGGTTTCTTGATATCCATTCACTTGAAGGTATTCATGATGAGGGACACTATGAAAACTTCAACAATCTCCCAGAGATGAGTTTGGCGTAAAAAACATAAACATTTTCTTCAATAAAAAACAAACATTTGTTTTTGTCACCTTGAGGCCCCGAATAGAGAAGCAGTTGAAAGCCATCAGAAAAAATATAGCATCAAATGCAATTAGATCACGAGGTACAGTCCATTGAATGAACATGACGGTAAATCTCAAGCGGGGAATCTAAGAACTAAATCATAAAATCCAATAACATTATTGTATTTGGGTAGAAAAAAATAAGATGGGGGATTGACCGCTCTTTACTGCATACAACGGATCATTGCCTGGCTATCAATAATACAGTTTGCCGCCATCCTCATACTTGATAAGGAACCTCCTATGATAAACTCCATCGCTTGGGTTTGATTCATTGATGTTTCCTGAAAGCCCATGTTTAATAACGATAGCTGGATCTCTGCTAGGTTTATTTGATCAAGCGCTGCATTTGTATCTCCTTTCATTAATAACTCATCGGCAGCTTTTAAATGAAATCTTGCTGATTCCATCATAGGAGCTGTCATATTTTCTGCGTCTGTGGTCTGAGCCGTCGCTAGATAAAAGATCGCAGTAAACTCGCTGTTTAATACTGATATTACAAAGCAAATTAGGAATACCATAATAGTTACAAGGTATTTTTCGAAAGTCCTAGCCATATATTATCCACATAAGATAGATTGTGGTTATAATATTTTTCTTTGCTATACTATTCAAAATCAGCAACTAAAGATTAATTCTACACAATAATAGCAGCGGTCACGGTCTCTTAGGGTTAAGGTAAGTATTTTATTTAGTCTCGGAATAGAAAGCAAATTAGATATCACATGGTTGGATTATGACCTCAGCCATAGAACCCTGGAACTCATGTATATTCTATATCTTCCTCTTCTTTCACTCCATGCTTTCTCTTTAGAAGATTCCGTTATTGCATTGCTGAATTAATTAACAATTTTTTAATTTGTGTAAAAACTTAAAATCATAATACTATAGAGTTCTCTATGATCTATGATCTATAATCATTAGTATTTTTTCCCGCTTTAATTCTAATATGAAATAGTGCTTTTTCTACTAGATATACTGGCAGAGCAATTAGAATTATCAGCATGCATGAAACCAGCATATAAGTTCCTGCACCATGATGACTATTAACAGAATACACGCTATAAATTGGATTGTCTAAAATGGCAAATGCCAGCCCAGCAAAGCCCATCGTTCCTGTTATCGTGAATAAAAGGAATATGCTAAATGATTCCCCAAGTGATCTTATTGCAAGAAAGCCAGCAGCCCCCACTATTATAAATGAAATATGCTGTAATATATGAAAGGATTCATTTAAAGATGCAAAATCAAATATGGAAGGAATATGCCAACAAATCATGAGACCACCAGCTATTATAACCCATACTAATCCATAATTATTTAGACCAAAAATCTTTCTTAGAAACCTAGTCCAATAGTCGATACCTATTATTAATCTCGAATTGGTGGTTATTCCACCATATTTCAATTTGTGCGTGTAATTATCTTTGCAATGGTCTAGATGACGAGATGCCTTTTCATAAGATATGATGAACCTCAGAACGATTTCTGCAACTATAATCGAAAGAGCACCATATATAAAAAATATAGTATGTTCTAAAACCATATGGTTAGCCAAGTCTTGTTCAAATATTTCAAGGAAAGATCCTTGAAGAGAAATTACAGTAAGTATTCCAAATGCGGCTATGAAAACAAATTCTCTGGTTTTATGGCCAATTTGAGACTTGTGGCGCTTCTTGGTGAACATTTATCCCTCCTTTTGTTTTCCTTTCTGTTTTTTGTTCTTACTATGCTCTTTAGTCATCTTTGAGTCAAATTACATACGGGATACACTAGGATAACTTTTTCACACATGATAATTCTATATAAAATATATGCAATAACAATTCCTATTCCGAATTGAATAGGCTATGCATGGATGACCCAAGGTTTGAGGATTCTGTCCCCTTTACTATGCTGTAGGTGTGCCTTTCCTGTAGATGTTCATGCACCAGCATAGTGTAACATTGTTTATTTTTATCTAGGATAGTCTCTGTTACTCATTGTGGTGCTTGATATTATCCTCTCCATGTTTCTACAGCTTAACACTCTTAATGATAGCAAATTACTAACCGAAAATGAAAAATATAAGGTAAAATCTAAGTTGCTATTATAAGATATCTTAGTAAAATATTAATTGTTATTGGAATAGTTTGTATAATATCAGGATTAGTATTTGCGGCACAGAGTAAATCACTTGTAGGTCCTCAGTCTTCTTTTATGTATAGTAACCCCGAATGGACATTAAATGGATTTTTGATTTTAGGGGTAGGCTTCATTATCTTAATCTCTGGTATTGCGATATGGGTTATAAGAAGTTTGAATAAAAATTTCAGATAACTAAATTCCTATAATGAAGTTAGCATTCTCTAGAATAATACTCAATTCTACCAACAAATAGGTATTGCTAATTGCATTGTATAATGAACCCTAGACTAAGCTTTAGTACTAACCTTGCATGATCATAAATATCTAAATTTTTTCTGTCTACAATATAATGGAGGGAATAAGGGGAAATGAGTGTTATAATGATGACATCTTATATTATGGATTATGTTATATTGTATTATGTATAGATCCAAAAATCAAATTTGTTGGTATAGTTGATGGTAATGGAAAGTTAAGGATCGGTAAATATAGAGAGGGGATAGAACAACAAAAGGTGACGAAAGGACAAGATCATTACAATATCAAGTCCAGTCTCTTCTTTTCGTCACTGGTACTTCCTGGAATAAAGATCGTCAATAAAAACAAAAGAAAAACAAGAAATTCAACTTCTATTAAAGTCGTACAGTTTAATAAGATAAAACTGGCTATAACTCCTTTATCAGAAAAAATTGAGAGATATCTTTGTATATATTTAGACCCATCAGCATCCTATGAAGAAATAATTCCTAAAATAAAAGGAACTGTATAGTATATTATCTATTATAAAATAGTCAATACCTTCTGGCATCTTTTGCATTCTCCAAGTATAAAATCTACTTTTTACATTACTCGTCTCAATCCTTCTTAATTACAAAATTCTTCTGTTTTGATGTGTCAGCCTAGTATCATATTATTCGCTTCTTAAATGATTTTTCTGAACAATCTTGAAAATTCTTGTTCATTGATCCTTGTATCCCACAATATGCAAATCTGTCGCAATTCTCCAATTCTAATAGAAATTTTGAAAAGCTGCATTCAAAATCCTCTGGGATAGGCTTTTCATAAATAAGCTTATGATTTCAATGGCGTGCCTTGTCAACAATCTAAAATAATCAAATGTTATCTGTTTAAAATAAAATTTTTGAAAACCTTTGGTAATACTAATATAAGCTAAAGGCTATGACCTATTATCTTTGAAGGGTTCTGCCAATAATGACAAAAATCATGGAAATGGTGGAAACCATCCTGCTAATTATGCTAAAAGGTCACTAACCACATCAACAATTAATCCTCTAGCTGAATCTCCAACTTGGTATGAATTTCACAAACGCCTGAAATTGTTCCCTTGGTGGTTAAATTATAATATCGGCAGAGCCAGGGAGGCTATCTTAAAAGATAAAATTGTTCAGTTAGGAGCTTCGATGGGTTTGCAAGATAAATGGCTGAACAGCATAATAAGACATGCGGTGTCCGAGTTCTCAAAGAAAGGATTAGGATCTGATTATTATGGTTATCATAATATAGACCACGAGTTAGAGGCTGCCTATTTTACCTTATTAGCGGCCAATGGACTGAATGATAGCACTAATAAAGAAAATGAAAAAGAAGTGATATCCCGACGTGAGTTCCATGGCAACAAGTTCAGCATAGAGGATATAAGCTACCTATTTGTAGCTGCCCTTTTCCACGATTATGACCCCCTAAAACAATTTGACAAGCCACATGAAGACGCTGTTGAATGGTTCATAAGAAATGATGATAAAATAACAAAGTTCATAGAAGGTGTAGGAATTAATATCGACATAGTAATTGCTATAATACACAGAACAGCCTATCCATTTAAGGGGAAAATAGCAGAGCATGCAGAAAAGAGAATGGAAGAGTTATTTACATATGCAGGGATCGCTGAAATTGATACGAAAACAAGACAGCATTACAAAGACCTCGGGTGGTTTTTGTCTGTCTCAGAACGCATTGCAGGATACGCTCTAGGAGATTTTAAGCATTCTATGGTCCTTGCTCGTACCAATGCTCATGCTCTTGGATGGCATCCTTCTCGAATATACGAAGAATCTGTCAAGTATTTTAGTGTCCTAAAAGAAGAAAGAAGAATGTTTGAATACGTATTACAAGGCATACCACCTGAATATAAAAAGAGATTCTTTGATAATATGACTACTTTCAAGAATATATGGGCTAGAGAAGTAGATATTAGAGATTCAATTAGAAGAAACAAAATTGCTCTAGTACCTGTGGTAGAAGAAATAGGTGAAGGGGACAAAAATGACAATAACAATAACACTGATACCTCATTGCATAATTTGATAGAGACTATTGTAAATATATTCAAAGAACTACATGTCCCTGTGGATATTAACGATGAAACTCAATTTAGAAAATCTGTTAGATGGAGGGATACAATATTAGTCACCCTAAGGGTTAAGGAGGCAGATAAATTTGACGATGAGATTGTTGGTTATGCAAAAGGCGCAGCACTAGAGCACTACCATCTAAGACATGGTACACATGATGAGAATTTTGGAAAAAGAAATACCGCTTATATGGAATGGATTGGTATCAAAACAGGTTTTTGGGGCGAAAATGGAGGCCATATTCTCAGAATGGAGTTTCTTAGGGAGGCAAAACGTCGAGGCTATTCTTATGTATCTAGTTATGTTCACAGAGATGTTATACAGCACAGAATAAACAGAGGGGAAAATATTGAATATATACAAAAATACGATCCTGACAAGCTTGATTACTATAGAGCCGACTTAAGTAGTCATATCTATTTAGAGACCTCTTCATTTTCAACACAAGCAATGATGAAGTCGATAGAGATGCCCAGCGGAGAAGAAATAGATACAGAGATAGATAAAAAATACCCAATTGTCGATTAAGCATCCCAAGTATAAATTGCTCTGAGTATATTAAGCAAATAATTAACTCATTATCAAGATCGTTTGGGCAAGGAGCTTACATATTGATATCAAAATACGTAAGGCCACGAGAAAAGAAAAGAAAAGGTAGCTAGAGAGAAAGATGGAAAATGTAATTAAAGTATTTCCTTTGACCTAATACCATCAACAGATTTCATGTGAACAAATCCAACTGACAGTCCCCAACGATGAAAAATGTTACCTGTGTTCTAGTACTCTTGTAACTCACCTTTGATAATGGTTCCAATGTGATACTAATACAATGTAATACAACGTAGACTCACATCTATTATACTCTGCGATTCTGTATTTTGCCAGCATACATTGGCTTTAACGGATGCTCTAGGTATAGGAAGTAATGTTTATTCATTTATTTGGTTAATCTTTATCCTGTTTGTAGGTACTGCCCTAGCTGTAGATATTGGAGTACTGGATAAGGCTAAGAAATTTATCAACAGGAAAGCTACTAAAAGTAGTAATAACAAAAGTTTATCAGACCAAGAGAATAACACAATAATTCCCCTAAATAAAGAGTCATCATTAGAACAGGAACAGAAACAACAACTGCAAACATTTAGAAGGGCTCTTTATTGGACTATTCTGTGGATATCCCTTGCAGGTGTATTTACAGTTATTGTCTACTCT
>DASTCR010000180.1:0-4646 GCA_035710925.1 Nitrososphaeraceae archaeon
AGGTTTAGTAATCCACGAAGCACAGATTACATATAATCGTAAAAATTCGGGGCTCTATAAAGTTCTTGATTTAGGAGAATGGTGGACCTCAAGATCAAATGGACTGCCTTTACCTTTAGGTATCAATGTTGCCAGCTCCAGATCCTTGACACCAGAGCAAATTAGAAGATTTGATCAACTTTTCAGAACATCAATCTTGTATGGTCTTAACAATATTGATGCTGCCGTAGACTATTCAATGAGATATGGCAGAGGACAACCAAGAAATCTGATTAGTAAATTTATTAAAATGTACGTAAACAACTTAACTATGGACATGGGTGAAATCGGTAGAAAGTCAATTGAACAAATGTTTTTAATGGCTTATACTAAGGGAATACTAAAGTCCGCTAGCGCAAGTTTTTCTAATTGAATTTGTTTAGTGTTAAAACCTCTGTTATTTGAATACACAAACAGTTGTATGACACATTTCTTCTCTACCAAATAGCTCTACTTCCTGTTAACCAATTTCTACAAAGTCCACCTCTTTTTCTTCATCTTCAGGAGAGGGCTGGTAGCAATGAAGGACCAGATACACAGCTAAATCAAAGAGTACCTAGTGTCTAAAATAATAATACCTTTTAATTACTTTTTGTCCTAAAATTTACTTATGGTAAAAGATTCTCCATCCATGGTAGAGAAGTGTGCAAAGATATGATGATCGATGACGACACCAAACTGTTTTTTATCCGAAGAATAAAGTGGATCGTACTCTACCTGGGCATAAGCCTTATTTTAGTTCTGATACTACCTGCTCCCTATGACTTGGTTTCTGTCTTTGGTCTTTATACTTTGGTTAACCTCCTTAGATTTAGGGGTATCATTAAAGGATATAGAGGAACCGGGGGCATAAAAGATTTATTTGGTTTGCTCTTTCCTTCAATATCTAGAACTGATCAAAACGAGTCTCAGCTGAAGTATTATTGTATGAACTGCGGAAAAGAACATAGAGAAATAAAGTGTACCAATTGTGGCTCTAAAATGAAAAGGATAGGATAAGTCCCGTAACCTCCACGGGTGCAAGCTAAAGTAGTTGCGCTAAACCTAGTATTGTGAAAGTTAAGTTTGTATAACTAAAATCTTTTAATTATATTAAAAAATGTATCCCTTTGCGCAGGGTCTCTTTTTATTTCCTTGATTAAGGTTGTCAACTCCTGGATGGAAACAGCTGAATCCTTACCTGCCGCCTTGAATATTTCTTCTGAAAAAGCCGTTCCAACCATGTCATTTCCCCCGTACGATAGAGCAACTTGGGCAAGTTTCTTGCCTAGGGCAACCCAGTATATTGAGATGTTGTTCAAGGTTCTAGCCAGCAATAACCTTGATACAGCGATCACTCTCAGATCGTATGTTGCTGGGCTTTCTCTGACAATTTTCTTATTTTGCTCTAATTCCGTATTATCCAAACTAAATTTTAAGGGTATAAAAGTGGTGAACCCCTTCGTTTTCTTATGGAGTTTTCTAATTTTCAAAATATGATCAATTATATGCTGAGGTTTCTCGATATGACCAAATAACATGGTACAATTGCTCTTTATACCAAGATCGTGTGCCTGGCTTGCTGTATCAAGCCACTCCTCACCAGAGCACTTACCTCTGACAATAATATCCCTAGCTTCATGATTAAAAATTTCAGCCCCACCACCAGGGAGGGCATCTAGACCGGCACTTTTGAGTCGAAGTAAAACTTCCTTGACAGAATTTTTAGTGAGACGGGCGATAAAAAAAATCTCAGCGGGGGTTAGTGCTTTTATCGTAACGTTTGGAAACTCTGCCTTTATGGCTTTAATCATATCTTCGTAATAGTCAATACCTAATTTCGGATGGAAGCCACCTACTATGTGAAGCTCAGTGGCACACATTTGGTTTATTGCAATTCTAGCCCTTGATAAAATTTGATCAATAGTAAGAGTGTAAGAATCAGATTCGCTGCCTTTTCTGTAAAATGCACATAAAGGACAACTTGCTGCACAAATATTCGTATAATTTAGATAGTAAGAGGATACGAAGGTGACTCTATTTCCGTTAAGATCCCTACGAATTTTATCAGCTGCCGCACCTAACAAAAACAGATTCTCCTCATTCATTAACTGGAGACCATCTTTGTATGATAATTCTGCTCCTGCTAGCACTTTCTCTAACGCAGGTGTCCCCTCTATCTGTATGTTTTTTAGCAACTTATAACTGTCTAGCATACTGCAAAGTTAATTATGTGTTTGCAATACATACCTGTTATTTGGAAATTGATGCTTACGAATCTATATTTTTTTAATGTACAAGCTGACCATCCCTTCATTTAACGACTTTGTGTGATATGTGCTTTCATCACCGAAATTCTGTACCCTCCAGAAAAATGTAAGAATCACGTAGTTTCCCCCCTAAGGATCCTTTTGGTCTGCTTATGTCTCTAGCTTCAATTAATGTTTGAGGTTAGGAAATACATTGAGGGTTTAATCAAAAGTTGTACTGTATGGTCCAATACTTAATTGGTAATTAGAACGAGTAGAATATTATTTCCATTGTTGTAACTTTGGCAATTCTTCTTACCTACCTACCTTTTACATACACCCTCAACGGCTTCTTAAATCGGATTGTTAGTTGTAAAGTGAATTAAAGTATATTTTCTAAAACAAGCCACAATCCATAAAAAATGAGAATGAAACTAATCGAAAGAAGGAAAAGGTTGTATAGCCTTCCTTTTAAGAAGGTTCTACCTTTAGAAACTAGATATGCTGTGAATGACAACCATGCATAATCCATCCATATGTGAGACGAAAAGAGAATAAAGACGCCATCTTTGAATCCAAATAAATAAACTGAATCCGAAATTAACTTTAGTCCTACTGTTAACCACCAAGTAATAAAAAATGGATTCAGTGCAGTGAAGGCTATGCCTGCAAACAATGGCCCGCCTTTTGTCTTACTAGCAAGTTTCTTCAATGGAGATAGCGTACCATCTTTATCGCTGTTTGTCTTTGGCATGGTTGCAGCGATTGTTCGTTTCCGTATTATACCATTGATATGCGAAGATGAGAATATTATTATGGCTATCCCTCCTATAACTCCAATAATTCTTAAACCCTCATCTTCTAATATTATAAATGAAAAACCGATAAGTCCTAGTGATATGATTAGGATTAATGGTAGTTCTACGATTGTGTGTCCTAAGGCAATTTTGATGCCGGAGCGGACACCTTCTTTACTTCCATAAAATAGATTGGCAAAGAATAAAGGACCTGGAGACAGGATGCCGGACGCAGAGAGCAAAATTACCTGCATGGAAAACTCTACTATATCCATTTTTTACCAAACAATTAATATTTTGGTGGTAACCTCATTTATGTTGATTCAATATAACTCTAGGATGAAGCTGTTGACCTATCATGTACCTCTTTACTAAATAGGTTTATTTGTAAGGAATAAATGTATCAATAGTGGCGGCCACCATAATTAGGATTGAAAAATAACAGCCAAGTAAATGATTTAATTAGAAATTCGGAGGTTAGTGATATTTTGAATAATGCACTGACTGGTCAATTTCTAACGTTAAATGAATGCATTAGGCTTCTTAGGTCTGAAGATATCTACGCAATAGGTTTAGTTGGGAACATTTTGAGACAAAGACTTTATGGAAATAACGTAACCTTTGTTAATAATATCATCCTAAACTACACAAATGTTTGTGTTACCTACTGTAAATTTTGTGCTTTTTATCGTAAGCCCGGTGATAAAGAAGCTTACACGGTACCCTTGGAGGAAATCATTCAGCGTGTAGCAACCTCCAGAGAAATGTTTGGAATTACGCAAATATTGATTCAAGGCGGTCACAATCCGAATTTGGGTATCGAATACTACGAGGATGCCTTTAAATCTATAAAATCGAAATATCCAGAAGTAGGAATTCACGGGTTATCGGCATCAGAAATAGATATGATAGCGAAAGTTGAGAGAAGTAGCACAAAAGAAGTACTCGCGAGGCTAAAAGAGGCTGGGTTGGATTCTCTTCCTGGCGCTGGAGCAGAAATACTTGATGATGATGTAAAGGCACAGATTAGTCCATTAAAAATTAAGAGTGATGAATGGCTTAGAATAATGGAGGAATCACATAGTCTTGGGTTGAACTCGTCTGCAACAATGATGTATGGCACAGTAGAAAGTGAAGAACAACAAGCGAGACACATAATGAAAATTGCACATTTACAACAAAAGACTAAAGGATTTATGGCATTCATTCCTTGGAGTTTCGAACCAAATAAAACAGAGATACAGGGTGAAGGACTGATAAAATATCCCTCTGGTGGATTGCATTTACTTAAAATGATAGCGATATCACGAATAGTATTTTATGGTATAATTGATCATCTTCAATCGTCTTGGTTGACTAATGGGATTGGTTTGGCTCAGTTAGCATTGAACTACGGTGCTGATGATTTTGGAGGCACTCTGATTGGAGAGGAAGTAGTCAGCGCAACTGGAGCTGCGTCGACTCAGTTGACGGCCCAAAGAATTATAGATGCTGTGAAACAAGTGGGTTTTGAGGTTTCTGAACGAGACAACTTTTATCGTATTATAAGAAAGTGTTGAATACTGTTTTATATAATTGGAAA
>DASTCR010000181.1:0-2203 GCA_035710925.1 Nitrososphaeraceae archaeon
TAACATGTTGCAATCTGCTCGATATCCAAAGATCTTCCGGATCAACATCATAACCCGAACTATCTCGAGATGTAGTAAAAATATTCAAATTTGTATTAATAGTTCTGTAGATTTCAAGCAATTTTGATCTAATTCCTTTTACTAAGTCAATAGAAAAGTCAGAGTCCTGTAATATTTCAGCGGATGCTAGCATTGTAAGACGGATTAAATCTGCGCCATATTCGTCTATTGCTTTACGAAGGGGAATAATATTTCCGAGTGATTTAGACATCTTTTTACCTTCCATTAGTACCGATCCATTTACAACAATCTGTTTGGGCCATTTGTCCCTGGGAAATATTACAGCATGATTAAATATGAAGAACGCAAGGTGATTAGGTACCAAATCTCTACCGGAATGCCTAGAATCTACAGGATAAAAGTACAGAAACTCATTTCTAATTTTTTCTAGTAATTGAATCGAAATTTTTGAGTCTTTAGCAACAAGATCCCGATCGTTCTTTCCTAAAAGAACATAATCAAAGAAACTATCATTCAAATTATCTGCCAATACCATATCTTCATTCTTATGCAAGTCTAGATTATTGCTAATGTGTCTTGATAATAGGTAATAGGCCATATAGATAACCGAATCTGCCAAACTCTCTATAATCCACTCGTTATCCCATGGAAGTTTTGTTCCAAGACCGCTTTTTCTTGCACATGCTCTTTCCTTAAGCCAATCTATAACATTAGTAAATTCTTGTCTTATTTCTTCAGGTAGGATTTCCATATTTTCAATTAGCTCGTATGCCAATTTTTTCCAATTGTCATCTCCATAATTGATAAACCACTGATTTGTTAGTAGCTTAACAACGCAAGGAGTACCGCATCTACATTTTACTATATCTTTCAATTCATACATGGTCGTTCCAATTTCTTCGTTGATGATTTTTTCCCTTATTGTCTCTCGAGCTTTTATCACACTTAAATTTCCTATTTGGTCTATGTTTGGCAAAAGAACACCATTGTGAAATTCTTCCGAATAAAGCTTGTTCGTTGCCTCTTCTAGTTTAGGGTCATTCTGATCACTTATTGAATATCGAGTAACTATAGATTCCGCAGGGGATGAGTCATTTGAGGGAAACGCATCAGTTTGTATTATTTTTATAGGAACAATATTAACAGCGATGTCGAACTTTCTCAGGGTATTTTCATCCTTCTTTAAATCAACTAGAGCTTGATAATCGTAAGGTGAATGTGCTGGAACGGACATTACAATCCCAGATCCGTTATTAGGATCAACAAATGATGCGGGGAGCATAGGAACAAGTTGTCTTCTTGTTTCATCAAACACTGATTTTCCTATTAAATCAGAGCCATCTATCTCTGAAATTATCGAGACACTAGCGTTTAGAAATTCTAACTTTCTTGCAGCTTCTTTAGTAATTATCCATTTCTCCTTGTTTACTTGTGCAATTACATATTTTATATCAGGATTTATCCATAAATTAGTAACACCAAAAATAGTCTCTGGTCTTAATGTGGCAGTTGGAATAACATACTGTTCCTCAAATTTAAACTTCACAAGCACATATTCAATAAGCTCTGGTTCGATATCACCCACAGTATCATGTTGACTCACTGGATTTTGATCTTGAGGACACCATCCGACCGGATGAGATCCTTGCACTATTAAACCCTTCTTCTTGAGATTTCTAAATTGCCAGGATATGAATTTTGAATATCCGTTGTCTATAGTAGTAAATTCTCGCCTCCAATCAATAGAATAGCCCATTTCATTCATTCCTTGCTTAATTTCTTCATGAAAAAAGCTGGCTATTCTTTTAGGTTCTTTGAAACTCGATATTTTTTCACTAGGAATCTTGTATATTTGTTGGAAAGTCTCTATTAATTCTAAATCATTGGATTTGATTCTTTGTGACATTGACACAATCGGTGTTCCAGTATAGTGGAAACCCATTGGAAATAATACGTTATAATTTTTCATGCGTTTATATCTCGCATGGACATCAGCCAAAGTATATGTTCGTCCATGTCCAACGTGCTGCGGAGAATTTGGGTAAGGATACGCCACAGTTAGAAAATACTTTTTTTTATGCGATTCTGGTTCAGTTTCAAATATTTTATCTTCGGCCCACCTCTTTCTCCATTTTTCTCCAATTCTTGCCCAATTAAGTTCAACATTGGGCGTTTTTTCAAC
>DASTCR010000182.1:0-4451 GCA_035710925.1 Nitrososphaeraceae archaeon
ATCCTAATTGTCCTAATCCTATTACTAAGACTTTGTCAAAGGATGGATACAGTCTATCCTGAATCGGCCAATTAAGTTCATTTCTGTGCTTGCCGTTGTCTTGATTAGTTGTTTGCAATGGTTGCATTAACTCCGAAATAATAGTTATTAAGGAATTAAGAAATAATCATAGATAAAATATTCAGTACCAAAAATTGAGAGATTGATTCGGCTTTGTTTTGTTTGCGCAGAACCATGAAGGGAGTGAAACAATAAATATTTTTATGTTGCCGTACCGCCGATTGGAGTTGACAGAGCTATGAGGGATCGAGATTAGACTAACGTGCTTACATAGGAGACAAAAAAGTATGCTAAATAAATTCAGGAGAGCTTTAGGTCCTCTACTTGACGGGATAGGTTCGTTTTTTGCAAAGAGCGGGATCAGTCCCAATTTTTGGACTCTAGTGAGCTTGTTATTTGCCTTTGCTAGCGGGTTGACTTACATGTCTCCGCTCCTGGCGGAGGAAATTGGATGGTACCATCCTTCGCTGGCCGGAAGCATTCTGCTTCTTATTTCGGGGTTCTTCGATATAGTCGACGGGAATGTGGCCCGAATCTTAAAGAAAAGTAGCAAAAAGGGGGCTTTCCTCGACTCTATTTTAGACAAGATTTCAGAATCGTTCATTTTTATTGGAATTGCCGTGGGGGGGCTGGCTAGCCCATTGTTTTGTCAGGTCGCAATATCATTGTCTTTAATGGTCAGCTATGCCCGTTCGAGATCTGAGTCAATGGGAATTGAACTAAAGGGTGTCGGCATAGGAGAAAGGGCAGAAAGATTGCTTTCAGTTGGATTCCTAGGGTTGATACCACTAGAAAATAGCTTGCAATATGCTGTGCTTCTTGTTTGTTTATTGGCAGGAGTTACACTCTGTCAGAGGATCATATTTTCCATTCGCAGGTTATGAGGGTTATCTAAGTCTGCCTGTACTTCGACGATCTACTTCGGACCTTACTTTTACCACGCCTCGATGGACCGCACATGACACACAATAGAATTTGACATCGGTAGAGGGTGCAATGTATGCCCCTTGTGCCCTTAGCTCTTTGGCAAGAGTGGGTTCTACGAGGGTTATTCTTCCGGTTATTTTCTTGGCCTTGTCTCTTGGAACCATTGCCCCGCATTGACTACAGTGAACCGTTCCGGAGCTTCCTTTCCCTCCCTTGGTTCGCCCTCTGCTTGTCCTCTTCTTCGGCATGTTATGATATGCATTCCTACTCTATCCTTTAAATCTTATGGCACAATACCACGTTCTGCAAGCAATTAGTCCTTCATAACCTCTAGCTAGTTACAATGTCAGTCGAGTACAAAATCTTTTACGAGCTTGTTAGCCAAAATACTCCAGAAGGTTTATAGCTGCTAATGAAGTGGGATCCATAATACAGTTCAACGGGGAAGCCGCCATCCCAAAGTTTCCCAGTTAGCTGTATTTTGATTTTTTCTGTATAGGCTAGAGTTCAACCTCTGACCCCTTCCGCATGTCATGATTCCAAGAATGTAAAGTTAACATCCACAATAAAAAAATATTACTTCTTATAGAATAGTCAAGATAATGAAGATCGCTCTGTCTCTGGCTGAACCCGTCGACAGAATATCGCTCTCACAAATCAGGAAAGCATTTGACTCTACAAATATGGAGGTAATGATACTCAAAGAGAGAGATTATAGCCAAGCAGAGGACCTCGACATAATAATGGTGCTGGGAGGAGACAGAGGAATTCTTGATTATTTCCATAGGGTAGTAACGAATTCTGTGCCCGTTCTCGGACTATATGAGTCGGAGGCGACGGGGTTTCTTGCCCAGTTAGACATTAGATATCTTGACTCAGCATTATCCCAAATAAAGACAGGTGACTATCAAGTGGATGATGTTTTCCGCCTAGCTGTAAAAGTTGATGGAAGAGAGGTTGAGCCCGTGTTAAATGATGTAGCGGTATTTCCTAGCAAAAGTGCGATGCTCATGGAGCATGTACTAAAAATTGATGGGAGAGATGTATGGCACGACAGCAGTGATGGCATTATTGTTTCTACTCCTACGGGCTCAACGGCGTATTCTATGTCAGCAGGCGGCCCGATGGTCCTTGAAAAGTCTCGTGTATTTGTTGTGGTCTCTGTAAACTCTGTTGATAACACAAGGCGTCCTTTAGTAGTTCCATATGACACGAGTCTGCAAGTATCTGACGTAACGAGCAGATACCACTGCGAAGTTGTCCTAGATGGAGGTTCAAGAATAGCTATCAAGAAGACTTTAGAATGCCACAAGCACGAATTTCCAGCGAGACTTGTTCGTCTTTCAAGAGATTTTTCTGCAACCTCGATGCTCGCAAAAAAGGTCAAATTAGCTGAAGACTTGCTCAGCATGCCTCCTAGTGCAAAGCTGGTTCTAAAGACGCTGGAGTATGAAGGAGCATTGAGCCAAAAGGATCTTTCTAAGCGAACTATGCTGCCCGAGAGAACTGTTAGGCTATCACTTAGTCATCTTCTCACCAGCGGTTTCGTTAACAGAAAAACTTCTCTTAGAGATGCGAGGCAAAAGATATACGAGCTTAGGATTTAGAGGCAGCGGCTTTTATGAAGGCACCAAATGACTCCTCTGGCCGCCCTGGTCTACTATGAAACTCTGAGTGGAATTGAACGCCAAAATAAAAAGGGTGTCCAGGAATTTCAATGGTTTCAGTTCTTAAGCCTTTGTCTGAGTGAGATGAGGGCAACATTCCTTGGCTTTCGAGAATTTGTCTATAATCTTGATTAAATTCGAATCTATGCCTATGTCTTCTGTAGATAACCTTCGATCCATACAATCTTTCAGCTTCACTTCCCCTTATGATATCGATCCTGTGCTCTCCCAGTCGCATCGATCCTCCCAAATCCTTCTGTTTGTTTTGCTCGGGCATGAATTTTATCACAGGATGCTTAGTATCAGGATCGAGTTCAGTAGAATTTGCATTTGCTAGCTTGCAGACGCTTCTGGCAAATGCAACTATTGCAAGCTGAAATCCGAAACATATTCCTAGATAGGGAATATTGTTGGCTCTTGCATAAGTGGCTATGTTTATAATACCCTCACTTCCGCGTTTCCCAAATCCTCCCGGTGCAACTATGCCGTTAAAACTGTCAAAGTATCGAAGCTTTGAACCCTCCGAGCTATTTTCAAATCCTTCCGAGTCAATCCATTGTATGTCAACCTTGCTTCCAATGCTTGCTCCGGCATGCCATAACGCATGGGATACGCTGACGTAGCTGTCAGGTAAGCTTACATATTTTCCAATCACCGCTATCTTCAATTTAGCAGAGCTAAAATCATAAGATGATTTAGAAATTCGTCTCCAATTGGACCATCGAGGTCTATAATTCTTCAGGCTTATTTTGCTAGACATCGCCCTAAGCATTCCTTGCTCCTCTAATATTTCGGGAACTCGATAAATAGACGCAACGTCGTGGCAGGAAATGACGCAGTCTTCGTTCACACTTGCAAATAAGGAAATTTTACGTCTTGTCTCAATAGATAGTGGCATCTTGCACCTAATTGTAAGGATATCAGGCTGTATCCCAATCCGTCGTAGTTCTTGTACGCTGTGCTGAGTTGGTTTCGTCTTTTGCTCCCCAACAACTTCAAGTACGGGGGCTAGTGTTACATGGATAAACAATGTATTTGAGCCACCCTCTTCTAATTCGATTTGCCTAAAAGCTTCCAAGAAAGGAAGGCTTTCAATATCACCCACCGTTCCTCCACACTCTACCACGACTACGTCAAGCTTCTCTTCACGTACAATTCTTCTGACTTTATCCTTGATATTGTCAGTCACATGGGGAATTATCTGAACACATTGTCCCAAGTATCTTCCGTGTCTCTCCTGCTGGATTACTTCTAGATACACTCTTCCCGTTGTGATATTGTGTTCTTTTGTCAATGCCACATCTAGGAAGCGCTCATAATTGCCCAGATCCATATCGCATTCTCCACCATCTCTTGTTACGAAGACCTCTCCATGCGCAATCGGATTCATTGTTCCCGCATCGTAATTTACATAGGGATCGATCTTGACACATGATACTTTAAGACCAGCTAGTTGCAACAGCTTTGCTGTCGATGCAGCTATCACCCCTTTTCCTAAGCCTGACATAACTCCACCAGTGACAAAGACGTATTTTGGATGAATCGATCCAGAATCTTTATTTCCTGACTGCACATAGAATGTTGTGTGATCGGCTTTTTATTTTTTATTACCATAAATGCTCTTTGACGGGTATCCTAAGTACCGCTAGTTCGGCAGTGAGATAGACTAATAAGATTGAATATCATAGGTTGTTAATAGTATAAACGAGAATTATGAACACTGATGCGAGTAGTGGAAGAGCAAGGGAGCTCAGGGGAAAAAATGCAATATACAACATACACAGGGAGCTATCTCAT
>DASTCR010000183.1:0-3261 GCA_035710925.1 Nitrososphaeraceae archaeon
TGCCAATAGAAGAGCCATAATCAAAGGTTCAGTTGGAAATGGTTTACCTTTAGCATTTGTTGCTAAGGAATATTTCTGACAATCTTTTAGCATTTGTAAGAATAGCTTTTTGTCTTCCTCAGACTTTAGACTATCTGCAAAGCCTCTCCAATATTCTATTTCCTTTGTAAGTATATTTTCATCTGGAAATAGGCTCATTTCTCACAACTAACCATGGGATTAGCAAAAGATTTAGCGATATAAGTAATAACTATCGATATCGAGAGGGAGGGAATAGACAGGACCTGTTTATTACAACAGGTGCAAGTAATGACTTGTAAAGGTGTTTGCATTCGACATAGGGCGCAAAGACCTGATTCTTTTGGTCGATACGCCGCAGGACAGAAACGTAGTCAAGTGTGTGCCTTGTTCATGAAATGGGATGGATTGTGGTGTCCTTGTTGTGGATGTAGAGTTAGGACAAAACCACGTAATTCAAAGTTAAAGCAAAAATTAAAAACAATAAGAAAGGAACATAACAAAAATAAAAATATAGAACAACATTATCTTATTAACTATAGAAAAAATGACCTTACTGCTAACAGCGATTCCCTATTTGTAAACTAGTAGCAAACTGAAAGGACTTGTTTAACCCTCTTGGGCTCCGTAAACATGGCAATGACTTTTTGCTTTTGTAAATAATTATCAGGTAGGGTTGTCATTAATTATCGCTTGCGTGCGAACTACCATTGCCTTTGGTTAGTTGGTCCAACAATTCTTCGGAATGATTCCGAACCAATATGTGATGATATTTCTCTTCACCCTATCTAACATCGATGGTCTTCTACAAATGATTCCATAAGTATCTTGTTTGTTGAATGATGTTCTCACTGCCTTACCACCATTTGATTATAGTGATCTTGGTTTTAGTTGTTCATACCTCATTCTAAATAGATCAACTACGGCTGGTACATCTTCCTCGCCTTTATTTATCCAATAACTAACCCACCCAGACTGAGGCAATACATGATGGGGCGATGCACGGCCAGAATTTACAAGTTCATCTCTGGTGCTCATTGGAAAGGGTAAATCAACTAAACGATCGCCATGTATATGTCCCATTTCCCTTTTATTTAGACGAAATTCAATACCTCCAAACTTGTGTGCCTTAGCGGTAACATATGGCCAATTTAGTATTTGTTTCTGAATACTTTCTAAAATATTACTCATATAGATTATTTAGATAAACAAGATTATAAATAAGTAGGTTTACAAATTATACCAATTATTTATCATAATGGCATACTTCTCTATCTAACTGCCATTGCTTTTTATTTTTAATGTTATATGTAAATGATCAAAGCTTTCTTATCAAATTAAATTTGTGGGTATCAGTTTAGCTAATATATGAACAACATCACTCCCATACTTTGATATCGCATTTGTAATTACTGTATCTTCTCTGTACCACAAGTCTTCGGAATCTAGATAAACCATTAGCTTAAATCTCGGTTACTTACACTTATTGAGGGTAAAATGCATGGATGCTGGATCTATTGATCGAACACCTGCTGTGAAAATAGGTGATAAAATTAGGCTCATTCGTGCAGCCGATCCCTACATGGGAATAAAGTCAAGAGATATTGGAACAATTGTGGATTATTCTATCTCAAAGGTTATTGATTTGGACGAGTTAAGATTAGTTATGTGGATAAAATGGGAAAATGGTAAGGAAAGTGCTATAGTAGATGGGATTGATTCATTTGAGATTCTCTAGAAGTTCATATATGATGCTATTGATCCATAGCTATACAAAAAATAAAGAAATTTATGCCCTCAAAGATAAAGCTATTAGCAAGTTATGAAAACCATTAAGCAAAGCATGTATATTGCTAACATTCTTTAAGATAGGGAACGATGAAATCAGAAGAATTCTCAAAAAGTATTCTGGCACTCGATCCTACAATTAGATTTGCTGGCCTGATAGAAAGATCAGGACATTTATTTGCAGGAGGCATGAAAGAAGGGGCCGATAACCAATTAAAAGGCAAAGACTCAGATTTGAGTTTTCTGCAATCCGCTCATATTATTTTCTTGAGAGAAAGATTCTCAGAAGAACTAGGACCTTTGAAATATGTTCTTTATGATTATGATAAGGTAAAGATGTTCAATATGCCTGTAAAAGAGTACATATTGGTATTTTCCGCAGAAAGCAATGTCAATGCAGAAGATTTAGTCAGTAAGGTAACCTTGCACGTTGAATCAGTACAACAGGAGTTAGAATTACATCCGCCTTCAAATATTATAAATAAGGAGAAAAGAGAGACACTAAGAAATCTATATGAGTCGGGTATTCCAGAAGAAATGATTGCAGATCAACTCGACCTAGACATGAATACTGTCAGAATTATAGTCGAAGAAATCTCCCCAAAATAAACAATTTTATCCTATGAATTTTTTATATTTATAGACACAATCAAGAAACTATAACATTGACGGGCTTTCATTGAAACATTCTATATAGAATAACATGATTGCAATCGTACGAATTTATTGTGAAATTCATGCTACGTAAAAAAGACCAAACAAGTCCAGCTCGACTAGCCATTTTTGAAATGCAATAACACCTGTGGAAAGTCGACTTGAAAAAACAACATCATTTAGTTCTGTTCATTCTTGTTGGTTTGATCAGGCATTTTTTTGGTTTTGTCAACTCGCGGTTATATATACCTACCCAACAAAATAGAAGACTGTTCTAGAATCATTAAAAAATATACTTTACAAATTGTAGAATATATGGCATCACCTAGCAAAAATGAAGGCCCGACAATAATGTGGAATATGCTCAAGGGTAAAAAGGTCAAGACTAACAATGGAAAGGACGTTGGTGAAATTAAGGAGATATCGCAGAATTTTTTACGAATCGAAAAGGGGACTATAAGTAAAGATAAGTTTTGGATACCAAAATATGTTGCTGACGCTTATGATGGCAAGACATTATGGCTTTTAGTAGGAGAGGAACAATTACTTCAGCGGTATCTGTATGGTGAAGAGCCTCCAGCTGAACAACACACGAAAGATTATGAGGCCTTCAAAACAAGTCCACATGGACAAAAATCCCCTCCAATTACTGATTATGACCAGAGTGTACGGGTAATTGATGAGAGAACCACCAGTGGCACAGTCACAGAACAAGAAAAGACAGAAACTGGGTATAAAAATGTCAGGGACCTAGAATAGTACAATCATACTGTGCTGGTTCTTAACTCATTATTTTAGGGA
>DASTCR010000184.1:0-6173 GCA_035710925.1 Nitrososphaeraceae archaeon
CTTAACTTTGTCATCTTCATCCTTTTCCGGTGGATTTTCAGGGGGACGTGTGTTCTCGCTCACTTCTATACTATAGTTATTTATACACAATAAGCTTTTGCAGAATCACCTTTTTAGCTAGCTTTCTTGTTTTGAGTATTGCATCTGAAGTGCGAGTCTTTCTGATTCACGTATGTATTAAATCATAAAAATCAATTTGTAACATTTGTAAACTACATACCTTATAAATTGGATTAAACAGATAAACTATGGTTGATATATGGAAGTTATAATGAAGGGTTTCAGTCGTCTTAGGAAGTAAAACATATGTCCATAGCCGGAACTGACGAACCTGATAAAATGTATAATGGTTTAACTAAAAAATATGTATCGACAGAATCAGAATCAGAAAATGCTATTGTAGTAAAGGGATTGAGAAAATCATTTAAACAGCTCACGGTACTTGACGGTGTTAACTTTGTAGTTAAAAAAGGCACAGTTCTTGCATTGCTTGGACCAAATGGCGCCGGAAAAACCACTACTATTCGAATATTAAGTACACTGCTTTTACCTGACAGCGGTCAGGCGCTTGTTAATGGCATAGATGTAGTTAAAAATTCGAACAAGGTTCGAGGTTTGATTGGTTTGACAGGTCAGTATGCAGCATTGGATGAATATTTGACAGGTAGAGAAAATCTACATATGATTGGTCGGCTCTATCGTCTAAGTCATCTAGATATCAAAAGAAGGACAAAGGAGCTACTTGAGCTATTTGATTTGGTAGAAGCATCCGATCGTACAGTTAAGACCTATTCCGGTGGCATGAGCCGCAGGCTAGATCTTGCTGTCAGCTTGATTGCCTCTCCCCCAATCATATTTCTAGATGAACCCACTACAGGTCTTGATCCGAGGAGTCGCTTGATTATGTGGGATATTATTAAGCAACTTGTCTCCAGAGGTACGACTATACTTCTTACTACCCAAGATATGGATGAAGCAGATCATTTAGCAGACCGAATTATTGTTATTAACAATGGAAAAATTATTGCTGAAGGCACATCTGACCAACTAAAGCAGCGTATAGGTTCAGAGCGCCTTGAAATAGTGGTTGAGACTGGAAGCAATTTTGAGAAAGCCAAAAAAGTAATTGAAGACGATAGCAGTCTTCGTTCAGATGACAAAATGAGGACTCTTAGCTTGGTAACCAAAGGTGGTGTGAATCAATTAAAACAGGTTCTCAGCCGTTTGGATGAAGCAAGTATCGAGGTTAAAAATATATCATTTCGTAGTCCTACACTCGATGATGTTTTTCTTACACTTACTGGACATACGTGCAATGACCAAGAAGAGAAACAAAAAAGTAAGGAGGCTATAAAGTAAAGGGATGCTCAAAGCTTCTTTCAATTCTCATATCCAATCAGAAAAGCGTTCAAAGCTCTTTTGGGCACTAACTGATTCATGGGTTCTTGCCAGACGCAGCATCAAACATATCACTCGAAATCTCGATCAGCTCTTTTCTGTTGCGCTTTTTCCAATGATGTTTTTCCTTCTATTTCGTTACGTATTTGGTGGTGCAATAGATACCGGAGACATAAGTTATGTAAATTTCCTTGTGGCTGGTATCTTTGTTCAGATGCTGGCTTTTGGGGCAAATTATACTACAATGAATTTAGCGATTGATTTACAACGAGGCATTGTTAATCGATTTCGCTCTCTTCCTATTGCAAGATCGGCTCTCCTTATTGGTCATGTTGGAGCGGATTTAGTAAGAAATACAATCTCAGGTCTTATCGTAATTGGTGTTAGTTTTCTCGTAGGTTTTCAACCTGTTGCAAATCCTATAGAATGGACCTTAGTATTCGGACTTGCAATCCTATTTTCACTTGCCATTTCTTGGATATCGGCTATTATGGGTTTGCTTGTCAAAAGTATGGAAGCAGCACAGTGGACGGGCTTTATTGTTATATTTCCACTGACCTTTGTCAGCAGTGCCTTTGTACCAACTGAAACCATGCCTTATGCACTTCGACTCTTTGCTGAAAACCAGCCTCTTACACATGTTATTGAAGCAATTCGCGCTTGGCTTGTGGGGACACCAATTGGCAATTCTGGTTGGCTTGCATTTGCATGGTGTATAGGCATCATTATTGTTTCGATGCCAGTAGCAACATGGCTATTTAAGCGTCAGGCATTACGATAAAATATTGTTAAAGCCCGAAGAGCAATCTCAGAAAGTCGGGTTATTATCTAGTTTTGTTGTTGGAGATATGAGGCGTTCTACCTCTCCACGGTATTGATTGTTTCAGAAATATAGATAGTATGCTAGCAATATACGAGATTATTATAAAGCCTGCACCCAAGAACGACAGTAGTGAATAAATGGGCATGATCCTATGTTTCTTGATATCCTTTAATGCGGTTGATATAATTACTATAAGGCAAGATATTAGGTTGAGATAAAATGAATAGGACGCTAGTTGAAGAAGTTGCAACCCATCTATCGAATTCTCACCGGAAAGTTGAGCGTTGGACAAGGCAATAGCCGACAAAAAAGTATATGGTAAGAGTAAAAATGGCAAAAAGGCCATAAAGAATACAGTCATTAGATTGGTAAATATTCTCCATCTTTTCATAGGAGCAAATGTTCTTTTTATCCCGTACCATAGAGTCTGAAGATCTCTAGACCAAAGACCAGATACACCATTATCAATTCTAACTATCTTCATACTATAACCTCTGCTTTTTAATAACAGTCCCAGTTCTGCATCTTCCTGTATTGCGTTTTTCACAGATCTAAATGTCCCTATTTCTTCAAGTACTTGCCTACGTATTAGAAAAAAACTGCCAACAAGATATGCTACTTTAGACTTTGGATTATTCATTGCTCCCGTGTTTGATCCCAGGAGAATTGAAAAAAGATTCCATAATGGCATTGTAACTTTTGACCAAAAGTCTCTAAGTTCGATAAAACCAATACCGGTCAAAACATCAAGCGCTTGATCTTGCATGTATGATACCGCTTCATAGATAGTGTCTTTACGCATATAGTACGTATCTGCATCTGTAAACAACAGAATATTTCCAGTGCTATGTGAATATCCTTGCTCAGAAGCCCAGGTCTTACCTGTCCATTTTTCCGGTTTTTCAGTAACCGTAATAATTTTCAATCTATCCGTATCTAGAGACTTATCCCCTCCTCCTCCTTCCCTTTGTTTTATTGGGCTAATCTTTATCTTTCTGACTATTTCTAGGGTATAATCTGTTGAACTATCGTTTACTACTATGACTTCAAAACTTGGATAATTTTGGGCAAGAAGAGATAGGAGGCATCTCTGTATATTATCCTGTTCATTTCTAGCGGGAACTATAACACTGACCAATGGAAGATTGTTAGAGTGTTGTTGCCTTGTTAGATGAGGCCTTTTTCTAATTATCAAAGGAGTATGGAGGTAAGATCTAATGGATATTGCAAAAAGGAATATCCATGCGACTACAATAACAATGAATAGAATAATCAGGAGTGATAGAATAACTGGATATACATCAGGAGATGTTAAAACCAAATCAGGGGCCATAGAATTGTGGACTATTATGTACTAGTTGCAATTGTAATACGCAGTTATATAGTTCACCTTCTTTATTTGATCAGATGCCGGTGACAACCACCATTGAATCCAATTATGACAGAAAACTAGAAATTGTTTCATCAGATTTAAAGAAAGAATATTCTAACTTATTAAAAAAGATTCCAAGAGAATACGCTTAACAGTTCTACCACCGGCGGTTGAAAACATACAGCAGCTTAAGAGAAAAGAAAAATCAATATACAAACCTACCGACAAGAGTTGTTAGAACCCAAAAACTTCAGTTGTCCTATCCTCTTAAAGTTATGATAAAGTATCCTACACTAGTAGTGCAGATAGTTTCCCAAACCATTGAGGTTGTCATTAACGAGCAGCTACTACAAATAATCTGTAGATATGCTAACCTACTATAATCGCAATAGCCATAAATGCGACTACTGCAATGAAGCTGAGCCCTATACCCATACTCAATCCTTTTAATGTAGACATTAGTTATTCTTCACCTCGAGTTTCCACTTAAAATACGAGTACATCCACCTAATTATGTCCTCTACCATATACAATTACCTCTTATTTTTCCTCTATTCTATAGAGCTCGATTTGTGTCTACTAGTCTTACCGTTTCTGCTGAAGTATGCTCAAAAGTTTTTGCAGCGTTGACACCTATTTTAGACAAGTCTCTCAAGTTGTCTTTTACTTGTTGTAGGGATGCTCTGAAGGTTTCCATATTTGCAAACATGGTGTTGTTTGCTAGTTTTGTCGCTGTGACTAAATTATCTGCGTAACTCCTCACTATATATGCGTAGATTTCAGACACTCTTCCTGGTGAGAAAACTGCATTCCAATTTGTTCTATCAAAGCTTTCTACTAGAGGACTCCAAGCTGATTGAACTGAGCTTATTATCTCCCTTTGTGATTCTATGTAGGTATCGGCTATTTCTCTCGCAGCATCTATTGTCAACTGCTGATGTTCACTCACAGCTTCTGCAACTCGTGGAATTTCTTTCTTTGATTCATTAACTGATCTTCTTATTTCGTCTCTAGCTTTATCTAATGTCTTATAGACAGCTTGTTGTTGTTCTTGCTGTAGTTGTGTCGTTGATCTTTCTTCTTTTGCGTCTTTTGTCGTTGCCATATCTTATATAGGGTAATTGAGTATATAAGACTATGCGTAATCGGTATCACCCTAAGTGAGATGTATGAAACCCTTTTATCCTACGCGGTGTTTATGATAGTAAGTTGAGGCGAATTCTTGATATCGACCCACAATTGGAGCTGAAAATAGAGGGGATTATTAATGCGAAGGGTTTTCGTGATTTTCACCATTTTGCAACCATTGCACTGGAAAATCAGGTAGCATGGGAGACAGGAGATATCACAGGTAAGGGAATTACTAATGCACTAGATTTGCAAATAAGTCAACTAAATAAGGCTGTATCTCCTGGAAATGAAGCTCTTGAAGCAACATTGGCAGCAAATGAGAATTTACTGAGGATGCCAAGCCAAAAGCCTAAACTTTCACACCTTCCAATACCTGAGAATGCAAACAACATACTCTGGGGACAGTACTATAGATTCTTGCCAGTAAAAGTTGGTGTAAGGGTGCTTTTGAATATGTACACAGAAGATCTTCCAGAGCTACATGACTTTACAGAAAAAGTAACCAATGTTGCGCTACCATTCAGACACCAACTTGCAAAACTGGATAGAATGGATAGAAGATCTTTTGGCGAACTCCTTTCAGCAACCTTTCCTATCAATGATGAAAAAAGCATCAAACGCTTTGTGAATCAGTATATACTCCATCTTAGAACTAGCGATATGACGTTGTTAGGAATGATGCCTGAATTGAAATTAATAAACGTAATATCTGATGAAAATGGGGTCGCGAAGATAGGTTTGACGAACTTTGGAAGCCAATTCGCCCTATTGCAGAATCCAGCTATCGATCTGACCAAACCAGAATCATTATCAGGAGATGAGATCGATTTTCTTCTTAACCACATAGCGGATAATTTACCGGCAGAGTTTGAACATATGACTATCGCTCTAAAAGCTATAGAAGATGGCAAGAACACAAGGGATGAGTTGAATGCTGCTCTCAAAGGATATTATTTACGTTATCATAAGGGTTCGGAATGGAGTGACACAGTTATCAACACTATGAGATCAGGTTTATTCAGTAGACTGAACGAGCTTGGTCTGGTGAGAAGAGAAAAAAATGGAAAGTATATTCGCTATCATATAACTGCCGTTGGTAAGAAGTATATCCAAAGTATGTCAGAAAAAGACTACAGTTAATACTGATTATTGGAAGCCTGCATCCTTGCGTATTAGTGCAGCAGCGATACTGCAATTGGGATGTAGCTTATTTCCTTGGCGGGTAATCCTTTGTGATCGCAGTCTGCACTATTACAAAATATTCTTTTATCATTGATTTTGTTCCTGGTCTTTGTATACTTCTTATTCAGTGCATACAACCTCGTTTTTCTCAGACATAACTGGATTAGTACTTTCGGCTATTAACTTCCAGTAATTTGCCTTCAATACTGCTTTGATTTCACATTCAGAAATATTTTCTGTTCCGTCATTAACCTTCTCTGCCATAAG
>DASTCR010000185.1:0-7805 GCA_035710925.1 Nitrososphaeraceae archaeon
ATGGTTAGAAACACCTGGACATCCAGCATCTGAGAAAAAGCCATTTATGATAAGAGAAAAGGATTGCATTTTCTGCATGGCTTGTGAGAATGTATGTCCACCACAATGTGTAAAGATATTCCAGAAAGGCTAGTGCTCTTAAAGTGAGAAGAAGTAAAACCGAACTATACAGATTGGATGACTGGAGCTCATAACCATAAACTCGTAGTTGTCAACACGGAGATTTGCTACGAATAACCGCAAGTTTGGGGTGGTAGCGACAGGAGGCACTTTTGATGAGTTACATATCGGGCACTTGGCTTTGCTTACCAAGGCATTTGAATTTGGAGACAAAGTTATAATAGGCATATCAAGCGATGAATTTGCATCAAGAGTAAAAAATAAAAAAATACTTAGGCACAATTATGAGGAGCGAGTCAAAAATCTTCGTGACATGATAGAGAAAAGATTTGGTCATGTCAATTACACTATCGCAAAGCTTGATAATGAATTTGGTCCAACAGTAACATATGGATTAGTTGACGCGCTTGTCGCCAGTTCTGAGACAGCATGCAAGGGCGAAGAAATCAACGACATTAGAAGAACAAATCGCATGAAGCCAATATCAATTGTTGCTGTGGATATCCTAAAAGCTGAGGACGGTGGTCCAATTTCGTCGACGCGCATCAGATCTGGAGAGATAGATGCTTCAGGTAAAATACTGAGCAGAACAACAAAAAGCGAATAATAGTAACGGCAATCGGCAACTATATTTGATTAAAAGCATTTTATTTTCAATTTGATATTGAATTGTAGAACTGTATGTTTAGACAAAGTGATGTCGATTTCTCTCTAAATAGCCTGTGGAAGGGTATTTCGAATCTAAGGGAGGGTATGCACCCTGAACTACTTGCATATTGGTATAAGCGGATAGAAGATAAATCAATAGATGCTGTGCCATCTAACCTAAAAGACAAAATTCATTTTCACCAAGACAGGGTTCTTTGGATGAAGTTTAACATTGATATATCAAAACGTGCGGTACCTTACGTAGTAAAAGTAATTGAAGAATATATTCCTCTTATGCCATACTCGACAGGTTTATACTTTAGAAAAGTACAGGAAATTCTTTCCGACGAAATGACAAAACAGCTTCGATAAAAGTACAATTTTTACAGAATACTAGTCTAAAGCCTGAGCACGTATAGTAGATGAAACAGTAGTAGTAGTTGGCTCAATGCTATTTTCAAGTTTAGTTTCGTGCAATCCTTAGATTATCGGTAGGATATGTCTAGTCTCGTCATTTGCCCTGTTCTATGAGATGACAGTTACACGGCTAGTCACCAAAATATCTTAACCTAATTAAAAAGTAAAAATTTAATTTTCTCTTGTAGAGATTGTAAGATAGTTACTTTGGTTTTGATATCTACATTCAAGAATCGTTCGCTTCCCCGTGACTACGTCGTTCACAAGTGACTTTAAATCCAATACATTTTTCTCATCCTTAAGGGTAACACTATGAGAAGATTTGTCCTTTAGCATAATAATAATTTCGTTTCTGAATATACCAGCAATTCTGGAAACATAGGTCGAGTTGTCCTTTTGGATTGCCAAAAGCCCTGCCAATTTTTCTGCCTCATAATTGTCTTCACATTCAAAAGTTTCGACCTTCATAAAGCAAAATCCTCTTTGTCGAATTTTGTTCAGAATTGAACCGGTTCATTTTCAAACATATATTTGTCCATAGAATTCTTGGCTTTTTCTCGTCGCATTTTCAAGTCGCTTATAAAGGATTTGGAGTTTCTGGCCAGGTCGCTTTTACATTCTCCACAGAGGAGGTTCCCACTAACACATTTGATGAAACGCTCGTCGGATTCCTTTTGATCGTCGAAGAAATACCTCAAGTACCAAAAGACAGGACAGCCTAATGCGTTTCCACCATAGAGTCGCTGCAATGCAACCGTAGCTTGTCCTCCTGTATAGGCGCTTGATACCTTCTTATCAATAACTTCCGGTTCGTCAGTCGTAAATATTGCCGTTTCAGGTTTAGAAGAGGACATCTTTCCCCCTTGGGTTTCTAGACTAGGTAGAAACTTGCTATGTATCTGGGCCGGTTTATAGAAACCCATCTTTTCAGCGATGTCTCGAGTCATCCTCCAATAGGGATCCTGATCTATTGCGGCGGGTATCAATACTGGAGTTGGTTTTCCCTCTATTAGCGATGGCAAGAAACAGGGGGCCGCTTGTATCGGAGGAAAACCTACCATGCCAATATTTGTCGAGCCTGAAAAACCAAACACAGCTCTTGCAGTGGAAAAGGTAATTCGCTTCGCAATTTCGAGGGCAATAGGATAGAGGTGCTTGATATGCGCTGTATCAACTATAATTTTTGTGTTGTTAGGATCAAACCCCAACGCAATTATATCCAGTATATTTTCATAGGTAAAGTGTTTGACCTCATCGCGAGTACGTGCTTGGCTGTGCAAAAACTTCTCGTCATCAGTTAGCTGAAACAATAATTTGGATCCGAATTTGTCTTGGAGATATTTTGTGAAAATCCAGGGCATCAAGTGCCCCATATGAACCATACCTGATGGGCCTCTTCCTGTATAAAGATATGTTTTGTCGCCACTTTCGACTTTTCGTAAGAAGACGTCTAAATCACGATGGGAGAAAAAATAATGGAGCGTTAACATAGGATGAACTTCGCCATTGATTCTTTCAAATTGCTCAAATATCTCTGAACTTATCTGTTGAGTACCAAACTCCTTTACTAGCTTAGAGTAATCTATCTGACCCTCTACTTCCCAAGGAGTTACTCTGGAAGATTTATTCTCAAAATTGCTGCCCCCAGAGTCGCTATCGTTTTCATCCTGAGCACTTTTCTGAGTAATGCCAAGCTCTGTGTTATCTATATGGTTCGAATCAGAAGGCTCCTTGCTCATTATGTGATAAGCACTATATATTGTAAAACGGTTAAAGGTTTAAAAAGTCTTGTCCATTGAGGAATTCTGCGATTAATGCAAGACAATAAAGGCCAGCTCCATCCAATTGAAAAATCTCTGCTGAAAACTCTGGCAGACAATCAGTCTACGACCATTGAAATTCTTTCTGAAACCACAGGTCTGAAGATTGACCAGGTAAGGCGGGGAATAGAGTGGCTCAAATACAAAGGTCTGGTCCTGATAAAAGATAAATCAACTGTCAAGATATCCTTGGCGAAGAATGGGCAAGACGCTATTGATAATGGATTCCCAGAACGAAGACTGGTGGATTTAGTGAAGCAAGGATCCGACACAATGCGTAAGTTATTGAATGCAGGGGTTTTCAGAGATGATGAGCTGGGTGTTGCCTTTAGAAATGCGGTGCACCTAAACAAATGGCTAGCCCAAGAGCCAGCTTCTAAAAACAGTGAAGAGGCAAGACTAGTAGTCTTGCCAGGAGCTGATGAAGAATCTCAAGAGGAGACTCTTTTGAGGAAAATTAATGCGACACCAGTTATGTCGCAGATTCAATTATCTAATATGGGCGGATCAGAATCAAAAGCATATGAGTCATTAAAGAAGCGTCACTTTGTAGTAGAAAAAAAAGAGAGGGAATCAGAAATCATTTTATCTGATAAGGGCAGGCAACTGATTGAGCATCAGCAATTAAACTATAAAGGGCCAGATATGAAAACGGGGGAACAATTGGTAAATCAGCTTACATCACAGTTAATTACTTCTGGAGGATGGAAAAATATTAAGTTAAGTTCACTTGATGTAGAAGTTCCCGCTCCTACAATTCATGCTGGAAAAAAACATCCACTCCAAAACCTCATTGACGAGATAAAGGAAGTTTTTATCGGTATGGGTTTTCTAGAGATCGAGGGACCATTTGTCCAATCTAGCTTCTGGAACTTTGATGTGCTTTATACGCCGCAAGACCATCCTGCTAGAGAAATGCAGGACACGTTTTATGTTCCAATGGAAAAACAAACCTTGCCAGCAGATGATCAACAATATATTGAAAGCGTTTCTCGCGTTCATATAAGTGGGTGGAAATATGAATGGGATCTTCAAGAAGCAAACAGAGCAGTCTTAAGAACTCATACGACGCCAGTTACAATAAAGTACCTTGCTGATAATAAATTAAAAGACGCTAGAGTTTTTACGGTTGGTAGGGTTTTCAGAAATGAAAAAACATCCTACAAACATTTGGTAGAATTCAATCAAATTGAAGGTATCGTAACCGGTAGTAGTGTGACCCTTCGTGATTTGATTGGCCTTCAAACAGAATTCTACTCCAAACTCGGAATAAACAAAGTAAAATTCTGGCCTACTTTCTTCCCTTATACTGAGCCTTCACTTCAGTCCATGATATACAATGAAACGCTAGATAAGTGGGTCGAATTATTTGGTATGGGAATTTTCCGTCCAGAGGTGACAGAACCCCTTGGCATAAAGAACCGTGTTCTCGCGTGGGGTGGAGGTATAGAACGAATTGCTATGCTACGATTTGGCCTCAATGATGTTCGAGATCTATATGCAAACAACCTGGGATGGCTCAGAGGTGTTCCACGATACCAGTTATAACTATTTCAACTAAAAGGCTCCAAGAATTCTTCCCACAAGTTAAGCTTGACAAAATATTAAAAGCCATTCCATTCATTGGTCTGGATATCGAAGGAATCGATTCACAGAACATCAGAATTGAGTACAATCCAAACAGGCCTGATTTTTCGTCTCAATACGGAATTGTGCGAGCACTTAAAGGGTTACTTGAGATTGAAGTCGGGGTCCCAAATTTTGAATTAACAAAAGGCAACAGCTATGTTATAAGAGTAGATGATAGCATCAAACGGCTGCGTCCTTATATTGTATCTCTTGTGGCTACGAGAAGGCAACACTTAGCTGATGAAGATATCAAGGATCTGATTGGGATGCAGGAGGACCTTCATAATGGAATAGGTAGACGCAGAAAAAAAGCTTCAATAGGGATGCATGACCTAGACAAAATTAGTTTCCCTCTCTCGTATACTTCTGTAGATAAGAATTTTTCTTTTGCCCCTCTTGGTAAAGAAGAGAATTACACAATAGTACAAATCCTGGAGGAGTTGGAGACAGGATTAGAATATGGACATATAATACAAGATAGAGAGAGGTATCCAATAATTGTTGACTCGAATAATAATGTTCTATCTTTTCCGCCGATTGTAAATAGCAATGCAACTAAGATAAGTACAGACGTAAAAAATATTTTCGTAGAGATTACAGCAAATAACAAACGTACAGCGCAAGACACAATAGCCATCATAGCGATGAATCTCTTTGATGCTGGGTTTAAAATTCACCCGGTAATCATTTACGATTCTATAACTGAAAATAGGGAGTCGACACCACTCATGGAACCTACAGCTATCCTGGTCGATCCTAATTACATTAATCAAGTAATAGGGTTGAACCTCAATGCTAAAGAAATCACTTCCTGTATACTAAAGAGTAGACTCGGAATAGTACACGATAATGCTGAATATGGTAGGATGATGTGCACTGTTCCTAGATATAGAACAGATATTTTTCATCAAATAGACATAGTTGAAGAAGCTGTAGTTGGATACGGCGTCTTTAACCTACAACCCACATTGCCTTGGTCTAAGACCCACGGCAAAAAAAGTGACCTTACATTGTTGTTCAATGCTGTCAGAGAGATCTTGACAGGGTTGGGATTGCTTGAGGTATTAAACTTCAGCTTGATTGGAAAAAAAGTAGAGTATGAATTAGTGGGATTGAAAGACAATATTAAGCAGGCAATTATTGTAGAGGGCACAAAAAGCACCGAATATGAGGCCCTCAGAGAGTCATTGATTCCGTCTCTACTGTACACATTATCTCATAACATACATGAAGTTTATCCTCAGAAGATCTTTGAGATTGGCAAGGTTTTCACCCTAACGGGCTTCACGAAGGAACACTGGAATATAGGGGCTGCGATTGCTCATAATATGGCAAGTTACACAGAAGCTAAATCAGTTTTGCAAGAGTTGCTCAACGAATGCTTCAGTGCACAGCAAACAACAGCCATATCAACTCCGGCAACACATAGTGACATGTACATAGATGGAAGATGCGCAAATATTTTATCAAATGAAAAAAATGTGGGGGTATTAGGAGAAATTGCCCCATTATGTCTCGAAAACTTCAAACTGAGGGTCCCTGTGGTTGCGTTTGAACTGAATATGTCTTACCTTCTATTGAAGAATTAGAAGGTAAAAGGAATTTGAAAAACCGCATTAGCTGAGGCTGACGAGATCGTATCCTTCTTTCACAACGAGCTTTATATTACGAAAAGCTGTATCTAAAATGCCTATACCTCAATATGGTGGTAAAAGCACCCCGTTATAGAGAGTACACGAGGAGGAATACACGTAGAGTGTATGGCTACCTGTGATCTCGTGTGGGTCAGAGGCGGGGCACAAACTGTCTATATCATAAAGCATAGGAAGATATGTGGCTCTTTATATTTCAGTTTATCCAATGAAGTCTATGATAATTCCACTATTTCGCGATCCTAGTTCTATTTTTAGGGCCAGAGACAATCGTTCATTTCCGAGGGCGGTGATCGATACTCAAAATAGAGACAAAAGCAACAATAGCAATCTGTCTGCCAACGATAATTCTTATTTTCATGCATGCTCTACAGTCTGCCTGAGCAGTATCATTTTATTCTCTTCAGTCGGATTATTAATAATATTAGCTCTCCCTGTTTATGCGCAGGATTTGCAAGGCAGAGAAAACGAAGAGAAACAATTGGAACCGCCTGGGAATGTGAGCACCTCCTCCAATCAAGAAGATATAGTGCTAAACACGACTTCAACAAACATTCCAGTAATTGAACAGCTTTCCGATAAGGGAAGTTATAAGGTGCAGTTGAGATGGGGTCAGCCTCCTTCTCTGCTTCCAGAGAATGGCTTTGATATGGAAATTGTATTTCTAAACGCATCTGCTCCACCAGCATCACCCCAAACATTCCCAATGACGGAGACAAATGAAACGGGGGGTCCAACTACAATGGGGGCTACAGGATACACAAATCCTTCATTGATTGAACGGATGGTTCCAATACAGAGTTACGATATTGCGGTCTATTCTGATGATGGGCGAGAACTCTGGAAAAAGGAAAATCAAGCAGTGCAAGGTGGAAGAGCTTATGAACGGGTTACACTCGAAAAACCTTATACTGGTAATATAACAGTCAGCATTTTCAATATAAAGGGCACAGGGGGGATATCTGGGACAATAGCTGATCCCTTGTCTGAAGCATCCAGCAATGTGACCAGTGCTTCTAGTGCGAGTGGGAATGGTGAAGACGGCAAACAAGCGTCTGAATCCGTTAAATTTAGTGCGAGAGTTATAGGAACAAACCCTTGACAGAGTAGTATAATATAGCCTAGTCAAAGCAATGTGATGCGGATAGTGGAACTATGGGTTGCCACGGACCAGTTAGCAAAAACTCTTTATGCGCCTGGTAGATTATCAAATAGCTTTTTAGGTTATGTATTTTACATAAAATCATATAAGAATAGTATGAAACCATTAAATCGGATGTTCAAAAATAGCTATTGAAAACAGATTGGCTGACATTATTTCATGGGATAAGGCGATCGGTAAGAAAGTAAAGGCAAGTGATGATAAGGATCTTGGCAAAATTCAGAGTATTACTAAGGATTACATTCAAACAAAGGAAGGATTAGTCTCTAAGAATTACTATTTCGTTCCAAAATACTATATCCAAGGCTATGATGGTGACAATTTGTGGGTTTCCCTCACAAAGGACGAGGTCAAATC
>DASTCR010000186.1:0-6405 GCA_035710925.1 Nitrososphaeraceae archaeon
TTAAGGTCGTGATAGTACATTCGTTAGTCAAGGGACATAGGCACGTAGTCACTGTTATAAGCGGCGCAGTTGGTAATGTCATTGGATGGGGGCTATTGATGTAGCAGGTGGGTTAACTTCCACCGAGTTTTGTCAAATGATGAAGCAGCATAGGCGCGCACTGATTCCTATCGGATCATTAGAACAGCACGGCGATCACCTCCCGCTCTCGACTGATTTGATAATTGCAGAATACATCGCAAAGCATGTCGCAGCACGCGTAAGTTCCTTTGTATTTCCTCCCATGTATTATGGAATCTCCATAGAGCACAGGCCGCTCTTTAATGTGTCTTTGAGGTATTCTACATTCATTAATATGATTCAAGATATTTCTGCATCTTTGTCAGAAGGGGGATTGAAGAGGGTTATATACATAAATGGTCACCACGGAAACAGCGGCGCAATGCAATACTTAATGCATGACGAATGTCGCCGAGTAATTGACAAGGATTTTTCTGCCTTCTCCATAAATTATTGGAACATGGTTGATACTGAGTTTGATCACGGAGGAGAGACCGAGACTTCGATAATGCTCGCTATCAATCCTCATTATGTCCAGATGAGTAGGGCCCAGCCTAGTGCTATCAATCGTTCAAAATTGAAAAAATCATATGATACTATTACAAATAATCCTGGGTCATTTCCGAAAATAACTGGAAATGGTATCTGGGGCGATCCTCGAAACGCCACGGTCACCAAAGGACAAGAACTTTTAGAAAAGATTACCAGGAACTTATCAGTGGTTATACAGGAGTTAGACAACTAGTAAGTTGTCCCACTGAAAAAAGGTCGCAATGAAATTTTAATATATAGCCTCCTTTAGCTTTAGTTTAGGTAGCACAATATATTGTCAGTAGATATGGCCGTAAAGGTTCTCGACGAGAGTTTGGGAAAGGTTGTTCTCATAAAACTAAAAGGCGGCAAAGTAATCAGGGGTAACCTTCATGGTTTTGACCAACACATGAATCTACTTTTGGAAGAATCCGTCGAAATACTGGAAGGAAGTAAGACCAATGACCTTGGAATGATTGTTGTTAGGGGAGACAATGTTGTCATTATTTCCCCCCCTCCAGTTTAACCATGGGTGATTGTGATGACAAAAGGCACTACTTCAATGGGCAAATTTACACGGAAGAAGACACACATAAGATGCAGAAGGTGTGGTCACAACTCCTTTCACAAACGTAGTAAGCAATGCGCTAAATGCGGGTATCCAGAGCCTACTATTAGGAAGTACGACTGGATTAAGCGGGCCGTAATCTGACGCAGGTGTGTACCCTCGGGACTATAATAATAATAGCAATAAATACAGGTACGTGCAGATGTTCTAAAGGTATTTAAGAGAATATTTGGCCTCGTTTTATCGAAGAGGATGACTTCCTAGCTGGCCGACTCGGTTTCTTTTGATGTTATCATTATTGGTTCTGGCCTTGCTGGATTGAGAGCAGCTATCGCGGCCGCTCAAACTAGCCGTTCGGCCAGCATAGCTGTATTGTCAAAGGTCCAGGTTATGCGTTCACACTCTGTTTCAGCCGAAGGAGGCACCGCTGCGGTGCTTTTCAGAGAAGAGGGTGATAATGAGGAATCTCACATCTATGATACGGTCAAGGGGAGCGATTTTCTTGCTGACCAAGATGTTGCTGAGCGTCTTGTCAAAATGATGCCTCTAGAAATTTACCAGCTCGATCACTGGGGAATGCCATGGTCAAGAAGAAGCGACGGCAGGATCGACCAGAGGAAGTTTGGAGGATATTCTTTTCCTCGGGCGACTTATGCACAGGACAAAGTTGGATTTTACGAAATGCAAACCCTTTACGACACATGCCTGAAGTATGAAAATATTGAATTTTATAATGAATGGTTTTGCACATCTATTCTTCATAATAGTAACAGGTTTGCGGGTGTTACAGCCATTGAAATGAAATCAGGACAATTCGTAATATTTAAAGCTCCCTCTGGCATAATTTGTACCGGAGGAGCAGGTAGGATCTATAGCTTTTCCACGTACGCCTACTCTTCCACCCCCGATGGACTAGATATGGCTTATAGAGCCGGCCTAGGTATAAAGGACATGGAATTCGTTCAGTTCCATCCTACTGGTATTCTTCCATCGGGCATACTGATAACAGAAGGGGCTAGAGGAGAAGGGGGATATTTGATAAATAAATCGGGAGAAAGATTCATGAAAAAATATGCCCCGGAAAAGCTCGAATTGGCACCAAGAGATGTGGTTTCTCGCTCAATGATACGGGAAATCCAAGAGGGAAGGGGAATGAAACATGAGACCGGAGCTGATTGCTTAGCGCTTGACCTGACGCATCTCGGAGAGGAATCTATTAAGGAACGTCTAGCGGGCATAAGGGAGATTGGCATTAAATTCTCAGGAGTGGACATAATTCGTGAATCCATTCAAATCCGGCCGGTTTGTCATTACATGATGGGAGGCATTCACACCAATATTGACGGCAGCACAGAAATGAGTGGCCTTTGGGCGGCTGGCGAAGCATCATGCAATAGTACCCATGGCTCGAACCGCTTGGGAGCAAATTCTACATCAGAGTGCCTAGTCTGGGGTAGGATAACGGGGGAACTGGCTGCTCAACATGCTGCCAATAAGGAACGACCGTCAATTATAGGAGAGCAAGTATCTCAGGAGGAAAAGAGGATATACGACGGAATATTCCGTGGTTCAGGGGAAGTGAATCCATATGATATCCGAAAATTGCTGACGGACACCATGGACGACAAAGCATATGTATTTAGAGATGAGGCGGGCCTGAGTGAAGGGCTAAGGCGGCTAAAAAATCTAAAGGGCATGGCCTGGAAACATGTAGACGACCAAGCTAAGGAATATAACACCAATTTCTGTAATGTAATGGAGATAGACTCAATGCTACGGATAGCCGAAATAGTGTTAACCGGTGCCCTAAATAGGCGAGAGTCTAGGGGCGCTCATGCAAGGACTGACTATCCTGGACGTGATGATGTTAATTTCCTGAAACATTCTCTGGCATACTATTCAGGCAGCGAGCCGTGTATGAAATGGCATCCCGTTACGTTTACAAGGTATGCACCTGTGGAGAGAAAATACTGAATGGAAGCATTTAGAGAGAACAAAAGTGAAAATCTTCGAGCGAACCGAGAAGGCTTGAAAGGATGGCTAAACCCTACCCGCTACGGCTGGGAGCGGCTGTCGTACTGGTTAATGAGACTGACCGGCTTGTTCTTACTTTTGTATTTCGTAGGACATGTCTATGAGACCTCCAGTCTAGTGGGCGGAATCGACGCATGGAACTCCATGCTTGCGCTTACGCAAACGCCATGGGGACACCTGTTCTTGATCCTCGTGATTGGTACAAGCACCTTTCATTCGGCGAATGGGATACGATTGATACTTGCGGAAACGGCACGAGGTCTTGGAAAGCCTGGGAGGCCAGACTACCCTTACGACGCCGTTTCACTTAACAATAGACAGAGATCTGGAATCTGGATAGCGCTGATATTGGCGGCAGCAGCAATGTTTTATGGCGGCAGTATATTGTTCGGGGGGGAATAAGTGATGGTTTCAGGGAATATTCAAAATGCTAACAGTACTTTTTTGAGAGAAAGTACGGTTATGAAAATACACTATGTCACAGGGTTGGCAGCACTATTCGTCGTAGCCGTGCACGTAATGATGAGATTGGTTGTGCCTTTTTCTACGTCACTGGAATACGAAAACGTCATAAGCAACTATCGAATTTTATGGTACGCTTTGCTCTTAGAAAGCATACTTGTGCTCATCTCGATCCACGGGTTTAATGGGCTGAGGATCATGCTTATAGAACTGCGTCAAAACGCAACGTGGGAAAAGTTTGTAACTATCTTTACCCTAGCAGCAATGCTAGCAGTAATCGGTTATGGAACACGAACAATTATAATCGCTAATGGTTTAAGTTTATGAAAGTTGCGAGGGATATGGAAGTGGGACTTGGATTCCTTTGAACAAAAAAACCGCCAGTAATGATCATCAGAAAGTTCATGATGAAGGGAAGCAGAACGTCCTTCTGAGAGTTCTCAGAGGAGATATGTTCAAAAAGACAAAGAGATCCTTCAGCACATTTAGTGTTCCCGTACGCCGCTGGACTACCGTGCTAGATGCCCTTATCTACGCAAAAGAGCACTCAGACAGTAGCATTGCAATAAGATTCTCTTGCCGGATGGCTTCTTGTGGGTCCTGCGGGATGATAATAAACGGTATCCCTCGGCTTGCATGCTATACCAAAATTTCAGAGCTAGGATACGATACAGTGACTTGCGAGCCACTTCCAAATTTCCCAGTGATACGCGACCTCGTAACAGATTTCCAGCAATTCTTTAATCACCATAGGAACATGAAGCCGTATATCGAGAACCAATCCCCAGTGCCTCGACAAGAGGCGCTAAGCGAGTTTAAGCAGACCCCGCGTGATATCGATAACTATCTCCAATTTTCATATTGTATTAAATGTGGACTCTGTTACTCAGCATGCCCAACAGTCGCGACTGACACAAAATTTCCTGGACCACAGGCCCTATCCCAGGCTTACAGGTACTCTGCAGATAACAGAGATGATGCCGAAAAGAAGAGATTGGATACCGTAGATAATAGACACGGCATTTGGAGATGTCATTTCGCAGGTTCCTGCAGCGCCGTGTGTCCTAAGGGGGTAGATCCGGCTTTAGGAATACAATTGCTAAGGAGTCATCTCATGAGTATCTCCAAGACTCCCAAGACTCTAGCAGACCTTAGAAAAATAGACGACGAAAAGGATTAAACAAAAGAACCAGTGGTGAGGTTTAAGCCGTTCTGAGGTGAGAGTTTAAGATCAGACTGTCTCGGCGGTCCATCTGAGTGGTAGAAGAAATAGGATAGGCTTAAGGTTTCTGGGGGGGTGTACTTTCATTCACTTGCTTATTAATGGCCTCTGACATGAAATGATTGCTGACGTTTACCTTGACCGAACTTACCTCGGGAATCTTGTAAACATTATCTCTGACATCCTGGGCTATTTTAAAGCCAAATACTGCCGGGCAGAAAGGACTTGTCAAGTGCAAGTCTATCGACACGCTTCCCGAATCGATATCTACATTGTCAACCAATTCAAGCTCCATTATTGATACCCCTATTTCAGGATCCACTATCTTTGTCAACTCATCAAAAATCTGCCTTCGCGTGTTCTGGAGGTCTTGAACCATATAGTATAGGGTTAGCTATTACTATTTAATCATTGCCGGTTATGAGTCATCTGTCTAGACTAAAGGTATTTCTATGGTTTGAATGCCCTCGATTTGTAAAACTAAAATAAAACCGGCAGAATTCATATGTGTGTACAGGTCAAGAACCACGGATTCTTTAGACGAACGTGCACTTGGGTTTCTTTCTTCGGTTCACGTAGATTACCACTTACTTTTGTATGACGTTTTGGGCAGCGAAGCTCATCTGATAATGCTACGTGAAATAGGTTTTTTATCATCTGCCAATCTGAAAGAACTTTTGGCTGGTCTAGAAACTATACGTAAAAATCCAGAGATTTTGCACCTAGACAAATTTGAAGATATACACGAATGCATTGAGTCATATCTAGTCACAAACCTAGGCTATGATGTCGGGGGCATCTTGCAAACTGCCAGATCAAGAAACGACCAAGTTGCACTTGATCTTCGGATGATGGTTAGGGATACTATCAACCTAATCTCTCGAATGCTAGTGCAGCTTATCGATGAATTGCTCTTTAAATCAGAAGATAACTTTCACACCATTATGCCAATGTATACCCATCTTCAGCAGGCACAACTAGGAACTTTTGCTCATTTCCTTTTGTCTTATGCAGAAATACTCTCTAGAGACGTCGACAGGTTAAATGACTCTTACAATAGAATAAATTTGTCACCTCTGGGAGCTTGCGCCATCGGGGGAACTAGTATCAACATAGACAGATACAGGACGTCATCCTTACTAGGGTTCAAAGGAATTCTGAACAATTCGATAGATGCAACAACATCAAGAGATGACTTAATCGAATACATGTCATCGCTTGGTATTATAATGCTGAACTTATCCAGGATAGCGGAGGACTTCATACTGTGGAGTACTTCTGAGTTTGATTACATAGAAATCCCCGACAAATACTCCTCAACTTCCAGTTTGATGCCTCAGAAAAAAAATCCCGACACCCTTGAACTCATACGTGCCAAAGCTTCAAAAGTTGTTGGGTTCCTTTTTGGAGCAATGTCCTTAGTGAAGGGACTTCCATCTGGATACAGTAGGGACTTGCAGGAATTAAAACCAGTACTAATTGATTCGTCATGCGTGGTCAAGGAAAGCCTGAATGTACTTACCCCGAT